>NZ_JAPZSR010000167.1:0-1544 GCF_027531875.1 Microcystis sp. LE19-84.1B
GAACCTCTCTATCTACAAGCATTAGATTTGTTAAAACAACTCTTAGGAGACAATCATCCCGATGTGGCACTTTCCCTCAACAATTTAGCACTATTGTACAGTTCCCAAGGCAGGTACACAGAAGCGGAACCTCTCTATCTACAAGCATTAGATTTGTTAAAACGACTCTTAGGAGACAATCATCCCGATGTGGCACTTTCCCTCAACAATTTAGCAAACTTGTACTATTCCCAAGGCAGGTACACAGAAGCGGAACCTCTCTATCTACAAGCATTAGATTTGTTAAAACGACTCTTAGGAGAGAATCATCCCGATGTGGCACTTTCCCTCAACAATTTAGCAGAATTGTACAGTTCCCAAGGCAGGTACACAGAAGCGGAACCTCTCTATCTAGAAGCATTAGATTTGTATAAACGACTCTTAGGAGACAATCATCCCGATGTGGCACTTTCCCTCAACAATTTAGCAGTCTTGTACAAATCCCAAGGCAGGTACACAGAAGCGGAACCTCTCTATCTAGAAGCATTAGATTTGTTAAAACGACTCTTAGGAGACAATCATCCGAATACAAAAACCTGTCGTAATAATTTACAAAGGCTGCGACAACAGCAAAAACCCACTTCTTTAACTTGGTGGCAGTGGATTATAGTTATTCCTATAGTTATTCTATGGATGCCGTTTTATTTGCTATGGATGCTCACTCGGTGGCTAGTGCGTCGCTTTATTAGGTAAAGAGTCTTAACTGCGATTTATGTGATTATGGGATGGACTATGATTGATTATTGATGAAAGCTTGCTGAATACAACACAATCATAGTATTCATTCAATCATTCAAATCATAGTTTAGACTTATTATGGGATTACCGTAGGTGCTTCTCATCCATGCCCCTTAGATTACTAGATTTTGTCCCCTCCTGAACAGTTACTTCAAGGGAGAAAAAGCGATCAGACTATAATAGAGAAAATTTCACTTTAACCTGAGAAAATTCATTATGAAAGCCACTATTGAAGACATTCGGGCAATACTAAAGGAATTAGCTCAATCCCAACAAGAGTTATCCCAAGCTCAAAAAGAAACGGATAAACAAATTAACAGAGTTAGTCAGCAGATTGGGGAGTTGGGCAATCGTTTAGGAGAGTTTGTCGAGTGGCAAGTACGTCCTGCGGTGGTGCGTCTGTTTCAGGAGCGGGGTATTGATGTCCATGAGTTTCACCCTGACATTTCGGTAAAACGGGATAATGAGGGTTTAGAAATTGATCTATTAGTAGTAAATGATACCGATGCCATTTTAGTGGAAGTCAAAAGTAAGTTAACTCAAAGGGATGTGGATGAGCATTTACAACGTTTGGCTAAGTTTAAGCGGTTAATGCCTCGTTTTCGAGATGTAAAAGCTTTGGGAGCAGTGGCAGCGATGATTGTTCCCAATGAGGTGGCGAGTTACGCTTGTCGTCAGGGTTTATTTGTGTTGGTGCAGTCAGGGGAAAATGTAATAATTTTAAATGATGCAGAGTTTACGCCCCAGATTTGGTAGGTTTAGCTTTC
>NZ_JAPZSR010000357.1:0-1186 GCF_027531875.1 Microcystis sp. LE19-84.1B
TCGTACTGATAAGTTTAAGTTTTATCGCTCAATTCCTGAGTTTAAAGAATATATTTTGATTGATCAATACCGTTATTATGTTGAACAATTTTATCAACAAAATAATGGGGAATGGTTGTTTAAAGCCTCTGAATCAGACAAGGATACTTTAAGATTTCATTCTGTAGATTTTCAAATGTCATTGCTGGATATTTATCAACGCATTGATTTTAATTTAACTGAAGAATAATGGTTCTTTGGTTTGTCTTATGCAATGGACGGGGGTTATAAGGAATGAAACCCTTATAGAGACAGACATTGCTGCGATTTTTATCAATTGTTTTTGATCTAGAGCGAACTAATTAATTAAATCTCTTGCCAGATAAGGATTTAGTTGATCTATGCCACCTGCTCGAACCATACCAAGTAACGAAGAGCCGAAAATTTTAACACCTACCTAGTTATAAAGTATAGAATAATCTCAGAAAAAGCCTCCAGAAAATGTCAAATCAACCATGAAAAAAATTATTTTGATTTCTAGTCTATCTTTAACAATGGTAGTCGGTACTTCCTGGGCAAAACCGAATCTAGTTTTGGCTCAAACTTGTAATTACTTTGCCGGAACTGCTGTGACGGGAAAAAGCGTTAACATCGATTTATGTTCGATTGTTCCGGCTAGTTCCCGTAGTGTTGACTTTGTTTATTATTTAGGAAATCAACGACTGGTTAGCCAAGCTAATTGTGATAATGGAACTTGGACGACTTTTCCCGAAAGACAAATTCATCGTCCCCGCTCTCAGGCGACTCAAACAATGCTAGAGGTGGTGTGTAGTTACAGATTCGATAGTTCTCAATCCACATCAAGAATCGCTACAGCAATAGTGTTTTCTCCACCCTCAAATGTGAGAACATCCCCCAATGGCAATATCATCTGTTCAGTCAGAGAACGTAGAACCATCAATATTTATGGTTCAGTTGGCTCTTGGTATTATACGAATGTCTGTGGGGAAATGGGTGTTATACACTCCAGTCAAATTAAATTTGCCAACTAGAGATCGCTTTTCTACGGGAACACAGAAACGGGTAGAATCGATCAATGCAGTTGTTTTCTTTCGAGGTGTCATCATTACTAAGAAAGCTACCCGTTCCTTAGCCGGTATTGCCGGAATTGTCGCCGTTGCCACCTTAATCAGTAAGGTTTTTGGTT
>NZ_JAPZSR010000161.1:0-5003 GCF_027531875.1 Microcystis sp. LE19-84.1B
ACTCCCTCCTGTACAGGTTCACTAAATGTGCTAATCTCTTCTTGAAATTGTATCTCTTCCACTGGATTTAGATTGAGATATGTATCAATAAATCCAGAAATTAATTGCATTTTCGCTGGATTTAACCTTAAAGTAATTAACAAGCGCAGACATTCCGCTTTTACCTTGGCTCGCTCTTTCTCGGCAATGTTCATCTTCGCCATCAAAGCTGAAGCAACCGGATTCGGCTGATTGAGAAAATCTCGCCAATTTAATCGATTTAACTGCACTACTTGATAATTAAATTCTAAGACCTTAAAATCGGGAAAATCGACTACATATTGACTAATCGCTTCTCTTTTTGGCTTTTGGTAAGAGAAAATTACAATCGGATAAATCGGTAAGACAAATTTCTCATGAAAGCGAGCAAAATAAGTAAACATTCGCCGATTAAACCACTTTCGGGAACTTTCCTGCGCCTCTACATGAATCAGAAAAAAAGATTCCTTTCCTTGAAACTTAACCTGTGCGACTAAATCGCTTTCATGTCTTTCTCCTTCCGTGACATCAGTAAATACTTCTTTGTCTAAAAAAGTAATCGAGTCCCTATCTAAATAATCCATCAATTGGGGGAAAAACAACTCGATAAATTCGACAAAAAAGGTGGAGATTAACTCTTTAAATAAGCGGTCATGGTCAATATTATTAGTCATGTAATATCATCTTAACTAATCTGAGGGATGAATGACTACTCGTCCCTATTGTATTCTGAAAAGTCGGTTTTGGCAACGGATTGTTATGATTTCACCCCCTTAACCCACAGCGATTGCGAAATTCGACCAAAATCCATCAGATTGAGCTAAATCGAACAAACTATCGTAAACAGCAGGAAGAATCGGCAACAGGGTGGAATTCATGACGTTAACTGCAAAGGTTTATTGCTAACAGTTTTAGCCCAACTATTACAAGAAAACGGGTTTCTCAAAGAAACCCGTTTTCTAAATAGTTTCTCAAAGAAACCCGTTTTCTCATTTGTTGCGAAGATGCGATCGCTAACGTCAAAACTAGGTAATTAAAGTATTTAACCAATTGATTAAATCTTCAACCTTAGAGAAATCGAATAAAGCTTCTCCTAATGCTTCAACATCATCAATACTTAACTCCATGATTTTAGTTTCCAATGAAGGATTAATCTCCCCTAACTTGCGTTTAAGTTGACGAAGAATCAATGTCTTTTCACGTTCAATACCCCGTTCAATACCTTGTTCGATACCTTGTTCGATACCTAGTTCAATACCTTGACGCATCCAACTGGTGGTAATTTGCATAACTCCCTCCTGTACAGGTTGACTAAATGTGCTAATCTCTTCTTGAAATTGTCTCTCTTCCACCGGATTTAGATTGAGATAAGTATCAATAAATCCAGAAATTAATTGCATTTTCGCTGGATTTAACCTTAAAGTAATTAACAAGCGCAGACATTCCGCCTTCACCTTGGCTCGCTCTTTCTCGGCAATGTTCATCTTCGCCATCAAAGCTGAAGCAACCGGATTCGGTTGATTAAGAAAATCTCGCCAATTTAATCGATTTAACTGCACTACTTGATAGTTAAATTCTAACACCTTAAAATCGGGAAAATCGACCACATATTGACTAATCGCTTCTCTTTTTGGCTTTGAATAAGAGAAAATTACAATCGGATAAATCGGTAGGACAAATTTCTCATGAAAGCGAGCAAAATAAGTAAACATCCGCCGATTAAACCATTTTCGAGAACTTTCCTGCGCCTCCAGATGAATCAGAAAAAAAGATTCTTTTCCTCGAAACTTAACTTGTGCGACTAAATCGCTTTCATACCTTTCTCCTTCCGTGACATCGGTAAATACTTCTTTGTCTAAAAAAGTAATCGAGTCCCTATCTAAATAATCCATCAATTGAGGAAAAAATAACTCGATAAATTCGACAAAAAAGGTGGAGATTAACTCCTTAAATAAGCGATCATGGTCAATATTATTAGTCATGTAATGTCATCTTAACTAATCTGAGCGATGAATGACTACTCGTCCCTATTGTATTCTGAAAAGTCGGTTTTGGCA
Organism: Microcystis sp. LE19-84.1B; assembly: GCF_027531875.1. Classification (NCBI taxonomy): domain Bacteria; kingdom Bacillati; phylum Cyanobacteriota; class Cyanophyceae; order Chroococcales; family Microcystaceae; genus Microcystis; species Microcystis sp. LE19-84.1B. The sequence goes on from NZ_JAPZSR010000161.1 coordinate 2,076, forward strand.
ACGGATTGTTATGACCTTACCCCCTTAACCTACGAGGAGAGGGGGATGCTTTCCGCAAAAAACCCCACAGAAAACGGGTTTCTCGAAGAAACCCGTTTTCTATTTCCAGGGTTCATCATAATTGATTGTAGGGCTAATTCATGAATTAGCCCTACAGCTATTACCTAGCTATATTCCACTGCTAAATCGAGCGACTCTTGTTCCCCACTTAAGCCCGCCATAAAAGGCCCTATTCGTTCATTAAACACTATTATAGGAAAGATGCAATGCAATCCTTGCTATCAAAGTAATTTCAGTTCCAGGCTGATTCGGAGCATCTTTCAATTTGACAAGGCCGAAAAATCCCCTATCCCCCAATAACTAAAGGAAAGATAAAGTTATTGATCGCCCTCTGGAGCCAGTGTCAGAATAAAAGCAGGGAGATGACCAAGGAAAACCGACAACTCTCCATCTTTTTCCCGTCATCGCCCCTAAAATTTATTTGGTTCAGATTTATGCAAACTGCCAATCCTCCTCAAACGGAGAAAAAAGAGCATCCCAGTGGCGATAAACGCTTCAAAGTCCTCGACATCACCATGAAGCGAGCAGGATATAATCAATCAGCCCTGATTGAAGTCCTGCACAAAGCCCAAGAAGCTTTCGGATTCCTAGAAGAAGATGTTCTCCTCTACGTTGCTCGGGCGCTAAAACTGCCCCTCAGTCGCGTCTATGGGGTAGCAACCTTCTATCATCTCTTTTCCCTGAAACCGGCGGGAAAACACACCTGTATCGTCTGTATGGGGACTGCTTGTTATGTCAAAGGCAGCGGCAAAATCCTCGAAGACATCGAAAACAGCTTTGATGTCAAAGTGGGAGAAACCACCGCCGATGGAGAAATTTCCCTAGTGTCGGCCCGTTGTATCGGGGCCTGTGGGATTGCACCGGCCGTGGTCTTCGATGGAGTCGTGGCCCCGAAACAAGATTCGGAAACTGTCTTAGCAAAACTAAAGAGTTTCTCCCAGTAATTTTTCACTTTAGTGGATTGAAAAAAATATGGACTTACAAGAATTATTGGCAGTGGCCGCAAAAGAAAAAGCTAGACAAAAAAGCATCCGGGTGCATTGTTGCACTTCCACCGGTTGCCAAGCTGCTAACTCCCTCCAAATCAAAAAAAACCTCGCCACTGCCGTCAAAGAGGCAGACCTAGAGGATACAGTCGAAGTGGTGGGGGTCGGTTGTATGGGTTTTTGTGGTCGCGGTCCGTTAGTGGAAGTGGATCCCCAGGATTTCCTATACGAAGAAGTCACCCCGGAAAGTGCGGCCAGCATTATTGCGGCCTTAAACGGCGGCAAAACCGAGGTGCAATTAGGGGACTCAAAACATCCCTTTTTCTCCCATCAGGTCAAAATTGTCCGGGAAAATAGCGGTAAAATCGATCCCGATCGCATTGAGGAATATATCGCCGTCGGTGGCTATCAATCTCTCTACAAGGCCCTCTACGAGATGACTCCGGCCCAGGTGGTGGAGGAAATCATCAAAAGCGGTTTACGCGGCCGGGGTGGTGCCGGTTATCCCACCGGTTTAAAATGGGCGACGGTGGCTAAACAACCGGGTAAACAAAAATACGTTATCTGTAATGCTGATGAAGGGGATCCCGGGGCGTTTATGGACCGTAGTGTTTTGGAAAGTGACCCCCATTTAGTCCTGGAAGGAATGGCGATCGCTGCCTATGCCGTGGGGGCCGATCATGGTTATATCTATGTTAGAGCCGAATATCCCCTAGCGATAGATCGTTTGCAAAAAGCGATTAATCAGGCCAAAAAATTCGGTTTAATGGGTTCCCAAGTATTCGAGTCCACTTTCGATTTTAAGGTGGATATCCGCATCGGAGCGGGAGCTTTTGTCTGTGGAGAGGAAACCGCTCTCATCCATTCCATTGAAGGCGGCCGCGGCACTCCCCGCACCCGTCCCCCCTATCCGGCCCAATCGGGCCTCGATGGTTGTCCCACCCTGATTAATAACGTCGAGTCCTACGCTAATATCGCCGCTATTATCCGCGAGGGGGCCGCTTGGTATGCCAATATCGGTACTGCCAGCAGTAAAGGGACAAAAATCTTCGCTTTAACGGGAAAAATCTGCAATAATGGGCTGATTGAAGTGCCAATGGGCATTACTCTCCGGGAAATTGTCGAGGAGATGGGGGGTGGTGTTCCCGATGGTCAAGTAAAAGCGGTACAAACCGGCGGCCCCTCTGGGGGTTGTATTCCCGCTAATTTACTCGATACTCCCGTGGATTACGAATCCTTAGCCAAACTCGGTTCAATGATGGGATCCGGGGGTATGGTGGTTATGGATGATAGTACCAGTATGGTCAAGGTGGCGAAATTCTATATGGAATTCTGTCGCGAGGAGTCCTGTGGTAAATGTATCCCCTGTCGCACGGGAACAGTACAAATGTTTGAATTGTTGGCCAAAATTATCGACGGAAAGGCCGATATTCACGACCTCGAAAACCTAGAACATCTCTGTCAAATGGTTAAAGAAACCAGTCTTTGTGGTCTTGGTCAAAGCGCTCCCAATCCGATTTTAAGTACCCTACAGTATTTTAAGGAGGAATATCTGGCTCTGTTACAGGAAAGCAAGCACCCCGTCTCTGTTTGAGATTGGCATCCTCACCGCCAGGGCCGGACGGTGATTCCCGGCAGATCGAACAAACTTAATTGAACGATCTTCGGATGGGTTGACGCTTCACGGGATGATGCTTCTTTAACAGAAGTCTTACACTTTCCTCCACGTCCGTTTTTTGAGGTCTCCGATTGCCCACCGGCGACCTTGATATTTACCGCAGCATTGATGTCTCGATCATGGAAAGTCCCACAGAAAAGACATTCCCACTCACGGATATTTAATGCTTTCTTACCGCCGATATTCCCACAACAGGAACATCTC
>NZ_JAPZSR010000119.1:0-9641 GCF_027531875.1 Microcystis sp. LE19-84.1B
ATTTTTCGTGGACAGATTTCTTAAAACCTGTCTATCTCCAGTGTTGGATGATAATTATCTGTCAAAAAATAATGCTTCTACACAAGTTCTCTATTTAAATAAGAGAATTTTATCTGATTTTTTTCAAAATGAGAATTGCTGACTTAGTACGACCAGCAAAGAAGTTAGTGAAAGCTGTTTGTAAATGTCTTAACCCTTGTTGTAAGGGTACACAGCTAACTTCGTTTAAAAACTCTAATTCTTCTTGCTTTTTCCAATCAGTTAGCATTGAAGACGTTTCAGTATATCCTACTCTTTCTTGTCTTTCGTACCATGCTTGTGTTCTGAGATGGAGAGCTTTATTGTAAACCAATCTTACACAGCCCAAAGTGCGCCGCAATAGCGACTCTTGTTCGGGTGTTGGGTAAAATCGGAACGAGTAGGCTTTTTCCATATCTCACATTCTAGCATATATCGTGTAAATGCGCTAATATTTAACAGTAAAGCCGTCGTAGAACGACGGGGTTTCAGACCCAAATTTTCGATGAAATCTGGGAAAATGACACCGCCGCATCCCGAAAACTCTCACCCCTTGCTAGGTATAATCGATCGCAGGAAAAATTTTATGAGTAAATTTGTCTTTGTTACTGGGGGAGTCGTCTCCAGTATTGGGAAAGGAATTGTCGCTGCTAGTTTGGGAAGATTGTTGAAAAGTCGGGATTATTCCGTCTCAATTCTGAAATTAGACCCCTATATCAACGTGGATCCAGGCACGATGAGTCCTTTTCAACACGGAGAGGTATTTGTCACCGATGATGGGGCTGAAACCGACCTCGACCTTGGCCACTACGAACGTTTTACCGATACGGAACTCTCCCGTCTCAATAGCGTGACTACTGGCTCGATTTATCAAGCGGTATTGAATAAAGAGCGCCGTGGTGCTTATATGGGGGGAACTGTGCAGGTAATTCCCCATATTACCAACGAAATCAAGGAAAGGATTCTCCGGGTGGCCAAAGATACCAACCCCGATATTGTCATTACAGAAATTGGTGGTACGGTGGGAGACATCGAATCCCTGCCTTTTTTAGAAGCAATTAGGCAATTTAGGAAGGATGTGGGTCGAAATAACGTGGTTTATATGCACGTTACCCTAATTCCTTGGATTCCGGCCGCGAAGGAGATGAAAACGAAACCGACGCAACACTCGGTCAAGGAATTAAGATCGATCGGTATTCAACCGGATGTGTTAGTCTGTCGTTGTCATCTACCCCTACAACCGGGATTAAAAGAAAAACTCTCAGCTTTCTGTGATGTGCCAGTGGAATCGGTGATTACTGCTCAGGATGCCAGCAGTATCTACGAAGTGCCTCTCAATCTGGAAAAAGAGGGATTAGCGCAACAAACCCTAGAATTATTAAACCTCAGTCCCCGATACCCCCATCTGGAGGAGTGGGAAAATCTCATCCGACAGATGCAATCCCCTAGTCAAAAATTAGAGATAGCTATCGTCGGGAAATATGTGCAGTTGGGTGATGCTTATCTCTCGGTGGTGGAGGCCCTTAAACACGCTGCTATTGCCCTTGATAGCGAGATAGAATTGCGTTGGGTAAGTGCTGAAGATGTGGATAACGATTCGGCCGAAGCTCATTTAAGCGGTGTTGACGGTATTGTGGTACCCGGTGGTTTTGGTATTAGGGGTGTGGATGGCAAAATTAAGGCGATCGAGTATGCTAGGGTCAATAATATTCCTTTTTTGGGTCTCTGTTTAGGGATGCAGTGTTCGATTATCGAATGGGGTCGCAATGTGGCCCGATTAGAAAGGGCCAATAGTTCCGAATTTGAAGAGGATACACCCAATCCAGTGATTAATTTACTGCCAGAACAGGCAGATGTGGTGGATTTAGGGGGAACAATGCGCTTAGGTCTCTATCCCTGTCGTTTAAATCCCGATAGTCTAGCTTTCTCTCTCTACGGTCAAGAGGTTATCTATGAGCGCCATCGTCACCGTTACGAGTTCAATAATGCCTATCGTAGTCTCTTTTTCGAGACTGGTTATCTGGTTAGTGGCACTTCTCCCGATGGTCGTTTGGTGGAAATTATCGAACTACCAAAACATCCTTTCTTTATTGCTACCCAATTTCACCCCGAATTTCGCTCTCGTCCCAATAAAGCTCATCCTCTCTTTTCTGGTTTCATGAAAGCGGCCCTCAAGAGTGCAGAGCAAAAGTTTTCCCTTATTAGTTAGGGTTTGCTGGTTCTATTGGCTCAAAATCTGGTTTTTTGGGGGGAAACCCCCGAAAATTTCCCGTCTTAACCCCAGTTTGGCCTAGGGTTTTCCGAATTGACGTTGATAAACTACTTCTTCCTTGCCAGATTCCAGTTTAATATCCGAGCGAGGATAGGCCACACATAACAAAGCATAGCCTTCTTTTTGCAGGTCGGGGGATAATCCCATGCCCTCTCCTTGTTCGACGCTACCCTGGGAAAGTTGAGCGGCGCAGGTAGTACATACGCCCGCATTGCAAGAACTGGGTAAGTCAATCCCCGCATCGTAGGCCGCCTGTAGTATAGTTTGATCTTCCCTAACTTCGATCGTTTGTGTTGTTCCTAAATGGGAAATTTCTACTTTGTAGGTTGTGGTCATAGCTAATGAATAATGCTTTGAACTTCACCTATTTTATCATTCTAGATTGCGGATATAAGTAGGGAGGCACAATTTTTGTAGGATGGGTTAGCGGTAGCGTAACATAATCGGGCGTTGGGTTTCATGCTTCAACCCAACCTACGTTCATCTTATATTTAATTCCACCCACCTACTTAGAAGAGAGGGGGGAAATCTGTACCTAATCAGGTTTTCACCGGTCGGCATATAATTGATTGTCATAAAAGATGATAAGATACTGAAAAGTAGTAACTTTTTCTGGCAATTTGCCCTGTAATTAAAAAAACAAAAGAGAGAATTTGCTTCTCTCTTCTGCTCATGAAAATTATGCCAATTTTCCCATAACCGAGGGGAAGTTATTCTATTTGTAATTGGCTCTCGTGTCTTTAACCGCCGCCCAAAAAAATAGGGCTGTTAGTGGCACACTTGCCGCTAGAATTAAGCCAGTGGTGGTATTGCCTAAATCCGGTTCTCCTGAACTAATTTCAAAGACACAACCCACACCAGCGATCGCTGCAATACAGGATAATAACAATAAAACGCCGCTTTTCGGGGTCATCTTCACTCCTCACCTAAATTAACTAATGCCTTTATTTTGTCACTTTCTCGACGGGTTTCACCGCTTGCACGGAAAAACCGTGTTTTTTTAATTCTTCATTGAGTGCCAAATCGTTATCTACTCTATCCACGAACATGACACCATTAAGATGGTCCATTTCGTGTTGAATTGCCCGCGCTAGTAAACCGTTAGCTTGCAGTTTTCGCGGTTTCCCCTGTTCATCTTTATAACTCACTTCGATCGCCTGGGGACGGATGACATCTAAAAACACATCGGGAATACTCAAACAACCCTCTTCCGCTTTGCACAATTCCCGACTATAACCGATAATTTGGGGATTAATCAGAATTAGGGGCGTATTTTCTGGTTTATCGGGTTCACAATCGATGACAATCAATTGTTTATTGACTGCCACTTGGGGAGCCGCTAACCCGATACCATTGGCACTATACATAGTTTGCAGCATTTCTCTGGCTAATTGACGAATGCTGTCATCGACTTTAGCAATTCGCTTGGCTGGTTGACGCAGGACTCGATCGCCGAGATAATGCAGTTCTAAAGGGGGTTTTTCTAATTTGCGTTTTTCTACGGTAATAGTGGCGCTCATAAACTTAATTATCGATGGGATGACACAATTTTGATCTTAGTCACTGGTACTGGGGCATTTCTCCAGAAAAGGGAGGAGAAAGCCCAGACTCTTCATAAAATTTTACACTGATCACAGACAGTTCGTCCATATCAGGAGGTGAGAGATGGGGAGATTTTTCAGTTATCAGTTATCAGTTATCAGTAATCAGTGGGGGAGTGGGGAGATTTTTCAGTTATCAGTTATCAGTAATCAGTGGGGGAGTGGGGAGATTTTTCAGTTATCAGTTATCAGTAATCAGTGGGGGAGTGGGGAGAAGGGAGAAAAAGCTGATTATAACCGGCTACTTATTAGTAATTGGTATTCCTAACCATTGACTTAATTCCGCTGCTAACCATTCAATTTCGGGTTCACTCAGATAGGCTTTTGTATTATTACTAATAGTATATTCTTTAGTCCCCGCCCAAATAGTTAAAGCCATCGGTACATAAACTCGATCGCCCTCGCCATCTTTGGTATGATAACCATCAGCTTTCACCAGTTTATTAATATGTTCCCGTGCCATTTTCTTTTTGCCCGGAAGTGTCAAACCAAAAATTCGCTTAATGGCAACAATTTCTTGACTATTAATAGTGATAATTTCCTCCCCTTTGAGACAATAAATAATCTGGTAAAGCATTCCTAAACCCACATACCAAAAAGGCAAGGAAAAGAGCAGAAAAAACCAACTTATCCACAGAGAAATGGAAACTGCTCCTCCTGTCCATACTAATAAAAAAGCGTTCCAAGCGATGGCAAAGGTTCCAAGATAAATTAATTTAGGGGTAAAACCTTCGGGGGGTAAAAATATTTTAATTTTCTCCTCGTTTTTTTGCAATTGTACCCGACTACTGGCGGGTTTTTCAAGGTTAGAGTAAGTTAATTGCATTTCGTGGAGAGTATTTAAAGCTTGATTTGCCGCCTGTGCTGAAATAAACCTTTTCTCGAGACTAGGTTCAATTAACTGCCCTAACCAATGAACAAAAGCAGGGCTTAAATTGGCTAAATTATTTAATTGAATTTTGCCATCTTTTTGGGGTAAATCGGCGGGATGAATGCCTGTAGCTAGATAGATTAAAGTCGCTCCTAAACTGTATAAATCAGAAGCGGCAACGGTGCGACCACCGAATTGTTCGGGGGGCATATAACCGTAGGTTCCGACGATAGTTAAAGTGGCCTGTTCCTGTTGGGCAACAGTCTGGACAGAACCAAAATCAATTAAATAAACATTGCCGATACTATGACCAGTTCGATCTTTTAGTAAAATATTACTAGGTTTCAAATCCCGGTGGATAATTGGCGGATTAAGTCCATGGAGATAAATTAAAATACCTAGGATAGATTTAGCTAATTCTTGCAGGTCTGCTTCACTAAATTTGCGGCCATTTTCTATCTGTTCCTTGAGAGATTTAGCCTCGATATAACTCTGAACAAGGGCAAAACCTTGATAGGTATCGGTGCGAACTTCAAAATAGTCGATATATTCAGGAATCGAGCGACAATCTAGATGTTTAAGAGTTTCAGCTTCCCGTTGAAAGAGTTTTAAATCTGTCCATTCAAAATCGGGACTGAAGATTAATAATTTGACGACAACAGTAGTACCCGTTTTTAGATCTTGGGCGAGAAATGTGCGTCTTCCAGTTTGTTTACCTAACTGACTTTGAATTTGGTATCGATCGCCTAAAATTTGCCCTGGCAGCATACAATATATTCCTAGGAGAATCCTAATTCTAGACTAATCGAGAAATTTCTAAACTGCAAGCTAAGAAAACGTAAGTTTGACCGAATCATCAAAACTTTAGCATCTCCGATGATAACTGCGGCGAAATTCAATTGTATCGCCCGTTTTTCGCTAATCCTTGGACTGGGCTGCTGAGGGAGGTATTTTTTCAGGTTAAAAGAGAAAATAGGCATCAGAAAAGAAAATTGGACCCTCTCCGTCTGGGAAAATTTAGTACAAGTGTTCAGAATAGCAACTGCGGCGCTGCCATGTAGTCTGAAGGAGTAATTTAGATAGTCAACAGCTGAGGGTACAAGGGAGCAGCCAGTTTAATTCCGATCGAGGTGGAGTTTCCTGATATAGTTTTAAAAGCAGTCGGTTCAAGACAAAAAGACATGGTTACTAGGGGCGAACGAGGAGTAGAAGTGAGGAAAAACGAGAGCTTTTCTCTGGCTTCCTATCTGGAGGAAAAGCGGTTAATTGTCGAGTCAGCTTTGGATAGCTCTTTAGTTATCGGCAATCCCGCCAAAATCTACGAGGCGATGCGCTATTCTCTCCTCGCCGGTGGCAAACGGCTGCGGCCGATTTTATGTCTGGCTACCTGTGAATTGATGGGGGGTTCCCTAGAAATGGCTTTACCCACCGCTTGCGCCCTAGAAATGATTCACACTATGTCATTAATTCATGACGATTTACCCGCCATGGATAACGATGATTACCGACGCGGGAAATTAACCAATCATAAGGTTTTTGGCGAAGATATCGCTATTTTAGCTGGGGATGGTCTCCTGGCCTATGCTTTCGAGTATGTGGCTACCCAGACTCGTAATGTACCTCCTGTACAGATTTTAGAGGTAATTGCCCGTTTAGGTCGCACGGTCGGGGCAGCGGGTTTGGTGGGAGGTCAGGTTTTAGACTTGGAATCCGAAGGAAAACCGGATATTTCGGCAGAAACTCTCGGTTTTATCCATACTCAGAAAACCGGGGCCCTGTTGGAGACTTCTGTGGTGTCGGGGGCAGTTTTAGCGGGGGCAAAAGCGGAAGATATAGCTAAATTAGCCCGTTATGCCCAAAATATTGGCTTGGCTTTTCAAATTATCGATGATGTTCTCGATATCACGGCGACAAAGGAGGAATTGGGTAAAACCGCCGGTAAGGATCTACAGGCACAAAAAGCCACCTATCCCAGTCTCTGGGGGATAGAGGGGTCCCGCCAGCAAGCTCAACAGTTAATAGATAGTGCCATCAATGAATTGAGTGGCTACGATGAGGCCGCTGAACCTTTACGGGCCATCGCCGAGTATATTGTTAATCGTAAAAATTAAATTAAACGAATGAGATTATGCAGGACTTCGAGCAGGTGTTACACAATCAAATACTGCTAGTCTCTCTTTTAGCTTGTTTCACTGCCCAGGGACTAAAAGCGCTGATTGAGTTAATCCGCGATGGTAAGGTGAGTCTGCGCTATCTAGTCTCGTCGGGAGGAATGCCTAGCGCTCACTCGGCGCTGGTGGGGGCCTTGGCTACTGGGGTAGGATTACAGATGGGTTGGTCTAGTCCCGAATTTGCGATTGCGGCGCTTTTTGCGGTTATTGTTATGTATGATGCGGCTGGAGTGCGTCAGGCAGCGGGAAAACAGGCCCGGATTCTCAATCAAATTATCGATGAAATGTTCCAGGAGGGCAAGGAATTTAACGAGGAACGTTTAAAGGAATTAATTGGTCATACTCCTTTTCAAGTGCTGGTCGGTTTAAGTTTGGGTATCGGTATCGCCATGGTGCTGCTCTGTCATTAATTGAGGTGTTTTCTGGGGTTGAGATAAACTAGATTTAATAACTGAAAATCCGGGGTAATCACTCATGTTACAATCCCTAAAAATTGAGGGCTTTTGCGGTTTTCAAAGTTTTGAGATGGCCAATCTTGGTAGGCCAATTCAAATTTGAAACGCATCAGCAGCAATGTTTGAGATAGAGGCAAAAAGGAATCAAAGTCACAGGAATCCACTCAACAAAGTGCTGATAACTGGGTAAATTGGCACAAGCATCGCTCCAGTATTCAGCTACATGGTCTAAATAAGAGGATTTGAAGTTTCTGTAATGATTACTACGGCGGTTTCTCTATCCATCTGGCACAGACAACTCCTTATACTAAATCCGTTGAGTATAGGCTAGTTATGAGGAGAGGCATTCATGCAAGAGGCACTCATGCAAAGGGGAGAATAAATAATCAGTTTTTAATAACCGGATTTAGTATTATTGGATAAGCCTTTCCACTTAGAAGATGTACCAGACTGAGCCTGAATCCGCCGTATGAAAAGCGATTAAAATCGTCATAATTTCCCCCAGACATAAGCTTCTTTTTTGTTGTCGAGTCTTCAGTCCATAAGCAAGTAAGCTTTTTGAGCATTGAGGTTCAAATTGTTGGCAAAAATAATCGACAGGACAGAATAAAGCATCTATACTAACCCTAGGGCAAGGTGGCTGAATGGTTTTCTGTTTTTCAGCATATCACTTCTCCCTTTTCTTATCCCGAACTCAGGTTATATACTAAGGAGAATAATTAACCATGACCGAAAATAGAGGCCCGATTCCCGTAGTTGTCAACGGTGCAGCCGGTAAAATGGGACGGGAAGTCATTAAAGCCGTTGCTCGTGCCGACGATATGATCTTAGTGGGTGCAGTGGATCGAAATCCCGCTTTTCGAGGTCAAGATGTGGGGGAAGTGGCCGGTTGTGAACCCCTAGAAGTGCCGATACTCGACGATTTGCAGAGTGTTTTAGTCCTGGCAACTCAGGAAAAAGTGCAAGGGGTGATGGTGGATTTTACCCATCCCGACGGTGTTTATGACAATACCCGCAGTGCGATCGCCTATGGAGTGCGTCCCGTGGTGGGAACTACGGGATTATCGGCGGCACAACTGCAAGATTTAACCGAATTTGCCGAAAAAGCCAGCACTGGCTGTTTAGTTATCCCCAATTTTTCCATTGGCATGGTTTTACTACAACAGGCTGCCCTGCAAGCATCCCGCTACTTTGATCATCTGGAAATTATCGAACTGCATCACAATCAAAAAGCAGACGCACCCAGTGGAACGGCGCTCAAAACCGCCGAATTACTGGCAGAATTAGGTAAAACCTTTAATCCTGCCCAAGTTTCCGAAAAAGAAACTATCCCCGGCGCTAGAGGCGGTTTAACTGCTGAGAACATCCGTATTCATAGCGTGCGTCTACCCGGTTTAATTGCCCACCAAGAAGTCATTTTCGGTTCCCCCGGGGAAATCTATACCCTTCGTCATGATACCAGCGATCGCTCCTGTTATATGCCGGGGGTTCTCCTCTCTATCCGCAAAGTTACTCAGCTGCAATCCCTCGTTTACGGTTTAGAAAAAATCCTCTAAATTGAGATAGGTAGTGATTTTATTGTAGTGGTGATAGCTCAAACCTTTGCTAATTGGGCATTGTCGTCATCAATAAAGTACCAAACAGTTCGGCACCCCCCTGATCAAGGTTAGGGGGGATCGAAGGCAATATCTATCTTCTATTTAATTAGAACCACTTACTTAAACTCAATGGTAAAATAAGCCCATGAGCGCTTTTCCTACCCCAGAACTCGATAAAATCCTCAAAGAAAAAGATATTCAAGGAGAACAGGAAAGACAAACCCTGCTGGCAAAAACTCAACAATGGCTTCCTGAAAATGCTGTAAAATACGGAATTAATCGAGCTTATATCTTTAGCTCCGTGACTCGTCCCTATAAATTTCACCCCGGTTCTGATGTGGATATTGCCGTCGAAAATATCAATCCCGAATTGCACTTTGATGCTATTAGTATTCTTTACTATTATCTGGGGAGAGAGGTAGATATTATTCTGCTGAAAAACTGTCATTTTGCCCACCGCATTCGGGAAGAAGGAATTTTATGGACAACCGACAACTAATTCCGTTGAAAGCTGATATAACTGGACTTCCCCCATACATAAATACTAAAAAATTAACAAAACCCTTACTGCAGGTCGCTTCTAAGAAAAAATTGAAAAGAGGCTACTGGGTACATTTTTTACTTGAAAATGGCTGTACCGTTGACTGTATCTGGA
>NZ_JAPZSR010000485.1:0-34125 GCF_027531875.1 Microcystis sp. LE19-84.1B
TCCAGATACAGTCAACGGTACAGCCATTTTCAAGTAAAAAATGTACCCAGTAGCCTCTTTTCAATTTTTTCTTAGAAGCGACCTGCAGTAAGGGTTTTGTTAATTTTTTAGTATTTATGTATGGGGGAAGTCCAGTTATAACATATAATTAATTTGCAAGAGTTCTTATCTATCATTAATTTATTTGGTGCGTTACGCTATCGAAGAGCGCACCCTACTACTACTACTCAATCATCTAACAATCCGTCGTAACGCACCACACCTATTCCATGATCAGTAAAACGTAGGGTGCGTTAGACGGCGACAATCTCTGCTTAAACTTAAATCTAACAATCCGTCGTAACGCACCACATCTATCATTAATTTAACTACTACTTGGTGCGTTACGCTATCGAAGAGCGCACCCTACTACTAAACAAATTGAAAAACAACATTGCCCAACGAAATGCTGGTGTTATCTTGAACGACTCCAATTAAGTCACCTCCTTGATAGATGGCTGTATCTAAAGCAGAAGTACCAGCCCAATTTTCCCTCGATAGGCGAAGTGAAGAACTCCACTTAATTTGAATACGGTCTAGCCAGTCGATGTCAACAATAAGAGCATAACCACTACCTTGATAATAGTTACCAAGACTTTCACCTAGTACCAAAACGTCCCATCCAGACCCTCCAACTAAGGTATCATACTGATTGTTGTTATAAGTTAGAGATGTAGAGCCGGTTAAGAGATCATCACCAATACCACCACTTAGATAATCATTCCCTGATCCCCCTCGTAAGGTATCATATCCCGAGTCTCCATATAAACTGTCATTGCCAGTTTCTCCATCTAAATAATCGTTGCCATCCCCTCCCCATAAGGTATCATTTCCCCATTGTCCATATAACTCGTCATTGCTAGTTCCTCCATCTAAATAATCGTTGCCATCCCCTCCCCGTAAGGTATCATTTCCCCCTTGTCCATATAAACTGTCATTGCCAGTTTCTCCATTTAAATAATCGTTGCCATCTCCTCCCCATAAGGTATCATTTCCCCATTGTCCATATAACTCGTCATTGCTAGTTCCTCCATCTAAATAATCGTTGCCATCCCCTCCCGATAAGGTATCATTTCCCCCTTGTCCATACAGATAATCGTTGCCGTTGCCACCGCTAATAATATCATTGTTGGCATTACCCCAGATGGTATCATTGCCACCATAACCATACGCAATAAGTTGTTTTCTTCCCGTATAGTTGCAGTAGTCTGCGGAACTTGTGCCGTGGTAAGTGTCGTGAAAAGTGTCGTAAAACATCATGGCTTAATCCTCCTATTTGTTGTTCATAATAACCAATTTTCACTCTACCCCCCCTTGGAAAAACTGTATTACAAGCTACAATTTAACAAATCTTTACATTCACCTCCCCGGCTGGGGTTCTTTCCCAGTAAAACGTAGGGTGCGTTAGACGGCGACAATCTCTGCTTAAACTTAAATCTAACAATCCGTCGTAACGCACCACACCTATCATTAATTTAACTTCATTATAACATATAATTAATTTGCAAGAGTTCTTATCTATCATTAATTTATTTGGTGCGTTAGCGATAGCGTAACGCACCCTACTACTAATTATTGTACTGTAAAAGGATAATGCTGGGTTTTTAAAGGTTCCAATTTTAACAGGTCAAAAGCCCTATTTTCAAAGAGTTTTACCATTATTCAGCAATCCCTAATTAGGATAAACTCGCCCTTTCCAACCTCCTCCTTGGCCGCGCCAATAACGCAGGGCAGAATCGACGGTCATTAAACTATAAAAGAGGGCAATTAGGGGTAAAGTTAAAGCCCGCAGGGGGGATAATTTATATAGTCTTAAAGTCGGGCTATAGGAGAGGGCAATTAGTAATAAGGTGACTGTGCTAATTATAATCATTGATGTTTGTTTTAAGACCAATCCCCAGATTAAGCCCAAGGGAGCGGCTAAATAGGTTAAAAACATCCCGAAAATTGTCCCGATTAACCAAAGTGTTGAGTAATTTAGTTGTGTAAAGGCGGTGCGGGCTACCATATTCCAAATGCTGGCTAAATCGGGATAGGGACGGAGACTATAGGTGGTTTCTGTTAATCCTAACCAGATAGATTTCTCTGTATTTTTGGGGTGATTTTGCAGATATTTTTTAACCGCAATCGCCAAAGAACAATCATCAATTAAAGCTTGTTTAAGAATCTCAATACCGCCAATTTTTTCTAGAATATCTCGGCGAATTAAAATGCAACCCCCAGCGGCGGCTGCTATCGGGGAATTAGGATTATTAACTAGGGGAAAAGGATAGAGTTTCTCGAAGAAAAAAACAAAGGCAGGAATAAGAAATTTTTCCCAAAAACTGTCACAGCGTAGCAACACCATCAGGGAAACTAAAGCTTGTTTTTCTTGTACTGCTTTGGTAACTAATTGGGTTAAATTATCTGGTGCGTGGGCAATATCAGCATCGGTGAAGAGAAAATAATCGGGTGCAAATTTCTCGGTAGCCTCTGTTATTCCCTGTTTCATTGCCCATAATTTACCCGTCCATCCTATCTCTAAAGCTTGTCCAGAAATAATAGTTATCTGGTCAGATTTATGAGATTGTTCGGCAATTTCTTGAGCAATTTTTCCCGTACCATCACTGCTTTGATCGTCAATTAAAATAATCGAAAATTTGCCTTGATAATCTTGGTTAAAGAGGGAGGTTAAACTGATAGGTAAAACGTCGGCTTCGTTTCTTGCTGGGATAATTGCCGAGACTTTTGGATAATTTGTTAAGGAAGAAGTGACAGGATTAATTTTTTGGTTAGATAGCCAAAATTGTCCCCTAGCTAAGATTAAATATAACCAAATTATCAGCGATAGGGAAGTAACTAATAATAAAAAAAATGTCATAAGCTGGTGGCCTTTCGATGAGAGAATAGGGAACAGGTTAAAAAAATTATCAAATTTAGATGGACAACAGCTTAACCAGTTTGGGGTTTAACAAAGGGCAATTTAGGGTAAAATAGAAGCAACTTAGCAAGATTAGGCGAGGGAGTAAATCATGGATTATGATGTCGTAATTATTGGGGGAGGACCGGCGGGAGGTCACTGTGGGAGATTATTAAGTGAAAAAGGTTATCGTGTTCTTTTAGTGGAACAACATTCTAGTTGGCAAGATAATAATTTTTCTAGTGCCGCTTCTCCCCTAGAAATTTTAGAACAATTCAATCTCCCCGAAACCGTAGTGGCTAGGTTTTGGAAAAATATCGAAATTATCTCCACTAGCATACATCATTTTTGGTCATCACCGCAACCTTTAGGGGTAGTTTTTGATTTTGCCAAGTTGCGAGAGTTTTTAGCCGCAGAAGTGCTGCGTTGGGGGGGAGAAGTTCGTTTAGGTTGTCGTTATCTGAAATATCAACAGGTGCAGGATAAGTTAACTGTTTTCTTGAAATCAAAAGGAGAGGAAATCGAGACAGTTAATACTCGTTTATTGGTTGATGCTACGGGATATGCCAGAGCAGTTATGTATAAACATAGACGAGAAAAACCTGATTTTTTAAAAGCAGTGGGTATTGAATATTTAATTGCTGTGCCAGAAGAAGATTATCAAAAGTATCAAGATAATTTAGTATTTTTTCTCGGTCATAAATGGAGTCCTAAAGGTTATGGCTGGATTTTTCCTATGGATAATCGGCAATTAAAAATAGGAGCCGCTTGGTTAGAGGGAGAACATCCTTATATTCCTGAAGTTAAGCCTTTAAAAAGTTATATTACACAAATTATGCAAACCTACATGAATCTCTCGAAATATGATATAATTGACAGCCATGGTTCTATTTTAGAATATTCGCTCAATCTGCAAGATATTTATTATCAAGAACCGAATATTATAGCGATTGGTGATGCGGTTTCTACGGTTAACTTTTTAGGAGGGGAAGGTATTCGCCATGCTATGAAAGGAGCCGAAATTGCTTGTCAATACATGGAAGAATATTTACAGGGAAAATCGAGGAGTTTTACCGCTTATCAACAGAGGATGCAAGAATATTTTCAACCCAAATGGAATTTATCCGATCGCCTCAGTCGCAAAGTTTATTTAGAATATAGTGATGCGCGTATAGATCAAGGAGTATCCTATCTCAAGTATCTTTCCACCCAGGATATAATCGACGTTTTATTTTACTACAAATTTGAGAAATACACAAAAGGGTTAGGAGGATTTCTGTTGGGAAAATTACGTCAATGGTGGCGCAAAATTTTTCCTAGTCAAAAACCTGAGTAAATAGGCTAGGATAAAGCTAAGGAAACAATATTGGTAAAGACCGTGAGTAAGTTTATTCGCTACAGTACAATTATCACTCTGCTGGGCATTTTAGCAGCCTGTAGTGGCAATCCTGACCTAGAAAATCGTCTGGCTGCCGATCCTAATCTACAAACAAATCCCATACCAGAAAACTCTCCTAATAACAAGCAATTACCGGCAAATTTTCCCGCAGAAATTCCTCGATATAGTCAATCAGAATTATTATCCGTGCAGACAAATCCTGATAATACTGGTGGACAAACCCGTTGGCAATCCAACGATCCCAGCAATGCGATCGAGGCTTTTTATCAACAGGAATTAGTTAATAATAATTGGGAAATTATTACTCCCTTTTCTGGGGAAGGAGTTAATAGTACCCTAACGGCCCGTCGAGATAATTTAGAGTTAACTATCACCATAACTGCCACTTCTCCCAATACCGAATATAGCCTCGATTATCGTCCAATAGGAACCCCTAGTCCCTCCCCTAGTCCCTCCCCTAGTCCCTCCCTTAGTCCCTCCCCGTTACCCAATCTTAATCCCACCAGTTTTAACGATCTCGAATCCTTACCTAATCCCTTAAAGAGCCACATTCAAGACTTAGCTAAATTAGGAGTATTAACAGGTAATAACAATCAGTTTAACCCTAATAATACAATAACGCGCCGAGAATTTGCTCGCTGGTTGTTACAGGCTAATAATGCCATTTATGCTAATGTAGCGGGTAAACAAATCCGTGTAGCTACTGCCAATAGTTCCCCAGCTTTTAGTGATGTTAAAAATAACGATCCCGATTATATTTATATTCAAGGATTAGCAGAAGCGGGGTTAATTCCCTCTCCTTTAACGGGAGATAGTAGCGCCATTTTATTCCGTCCCAATGCTCCTTTAACCCGGGAAGATTTAATCGCTTGGAAAGTGCCATTAGATGTCAGAAAAGCTTTACCGAGTGCCAATCTTGATACGATTAAAAATACTTGGGGTTTTCAGGATACTAATAAAATTAACCCGCAGCTGGTGCGCGCTCTTTATGCCGATTTTCAAAATGCTGAACAAGCTAATATTCGGCGAGTTTTTGGTTTTACTACCCTATTTCAGCCAAAAAGACCAGTAACTCGCGCTGAAGCTGCCGCTGCTTTATGGTATTTTGGTTTTCAGGGTGATGGTGTTTCTGCTGCCGACGCTGTGCAGGGTCAAGATACACAACAGAGTGGGGTTAACTGAAATTTGTCCACAAAAACTAAGGGTGTGTCAGGAAAATACAGGCACTATTTTTGACATTTCTTCATATCTATTCAGAAAAATTAACAGAGGATTCTTGACCCTGCAGCTAGGGGAATATTTTATCCTAAAGATATAACTCTGCTGCAGGGGATTTTGTTGCTGACTTCCGCTGCTATTAACATTATGACCCATCAAACTCTCAAACTCGCCGGGATGAGTTGCGCTGGTTGTGCTAATTCGATCGAGCGGATAATTAAATCTATCCCCGGAGTGATTCGATGTCAAGTTAATTTTGGCATGGAACAGGTGGATGTGGACTATGACCCCAAGCGTACCGATCTTAACACTATTCAAGCAAAAGTTAGGGATGCCGGGTTCCAGACCACACCGATAACAGAAATTAATCTCGAATCCAGGCCAGAAAAAGAACTACTCACTAAACTATCGATCGCTATTGTTATTAGTATTATACTTTTTATCGGTTCTTTACCGATGATGACGGGTTTATCTCTATCTTTTATCCCCCATTGGTTACACGATCCTTTACTACAATTAATTCTCGCTACTCCCGTCCAATTTTGGTGTGGTCAAAGTTTTTATAAAAATGCGTGGAAAGCTTTTAAAAATCGCACTGCTACCATGGACACTTTAGTAGTTTTGGGAACCAGTGCCGCCTATTTTTATTCCCTGTTTTTAACCTTCGAGAGCGATTTTATCGAAAAACAGGGATTTAATTCCCATGTCTATTACGAAGCATCAGCTATCGTCATTACTCTGATTTTACTCGGTCGGTTTCTCGAAAAACGGGCCAGAAAAGAAACGGCTGCCGCGATTAAACAATTAATGGGATTACAGGCCAAAACTGCTAGGGTAATTAGGGAAGAACAGACGCTAGATCTACCGATCGAAGAGGTGAAAGTAGGAGATATAATTTTAGTGCGTCCGGGGGAAAAAATTCCCGTCGATGGCATAATTATCCAAGGCAGTTCTAGCATTGATGAATCGATGGTGACGGGGGAAAGTTTACCCGTGCGAAAAACCGTCAATCAACAGGTAATCGGTGCGACAATTAATAAAACTGGTAGCCTACAAATGCAAGCGTTACGGGTGGGAAAAGATACGGTTTTAGCCCAGATTATCCGATTAGTGCAAACCGCGCAAGCATCAAAAGCACCTATACAAAGATTAGTCGATCGAGTGACTGCTTATTTTGTGCCGGTGGTGATGATTATTGCGGTAATAACTTTCTTATTTTGGATTCTCCGCACGGGTAATCTCACCCTCGCTTTGATTACAATGGTGGAAGTCCTAATTATCGCTTGTCCCTGTGCGCTAGGATTAGCTACACCCACCTCGATTATGGTGGGAACAGGACAAGGGGCAAAACAGGGAATTTTAATTAAAAATGCCGAAAGTTTAGAATTAGCCTATGGTATTACTACTATTGTCCTCGATAAAACGGGAACTCTCACCCAGGGTAAACCAACGGTGACGGACTTCTTGACTCGCGAGGGGGTGAGGGATGGACGGGAATTATCGCTGCTGCAGTTAGTCGTATCGGTGGAGAATCATTCTGAACACCCGTTAGGAGAAGCAATAGTTAAATATGGGCAGTTAAACCAGATTAAAACCCTAGAAGTAACTGAATTTGACTCAATAACCGGGTCAGGAGTGCAGGGGAAAGTCGGGTCAGATTTCGTGCAAATCGGTACACAACAATGGTTAGAAAGTCAAGGGATCGAAACAAAAGTTCTTAAAAAAGTCGCCCACGATTGGGAGTGGCAGAAAAAAACCGTGGCTTGGATAGCGGTTAACGGGGGTTTAGAGGGGTTGATTGCCATTTCCGACGTTTTAAAACCTTTTTCTTCTTCAGTGGTCGCCAAGCTCAAAAAAATGGGCTTAGAGGTGATGATGATGACAGGGGACAACCTCGAAACCGCAGAGGCGATCGCCAGTGAGTTGGGTATCCGGCGCTTTTTTGCCGCACTCCGTCCCCAACAAAAAGCCGAAAAAATCGAATATTTGCAGAAAAAAGGGAAAATTGTCGCCATGGTTGGCGATGGCATCAATGATGCGATCGCATTGGCACAAGCGGACTTAGGTATTGCCATTGGCACGGGGACCGATGTAGCGATCGCCGCAAGCGATATAACCTTAATTTCGGGAGATTTACAGGGAATTGTGACCGCTATTGAGTTAAGTCGGGCAACAATGGGAAATATCAAAGAAAATCTCTTTTTTGCTTTTATTTATAACTTGATTGCCATTCCCATCGCTGCTGGAATCCTCTATCCTTTTCTGCTCAATCCGATTATTGCCGGTGCTGCCATGGCTTTAAGTTCCCTTTCCGTGGTGACAAATGCTTTACGATTGCGTCGAGTTCATCCCAGGGTGCGGGATAATTTGCGTTAACAATTCTTAAGGAAAAACCAGAAAAATTAGCTGTACGGGGGATGATACCGTAGAAAAGGCAATAGAATAATCATCGTGATATGACTGACTCCCCTGAAATACCTTATTTATTACGCGCTGCCAAAGGAGAAATCTTACCCCGTCCTCCCGTGTGGATGATGAGACAAGCAGGACGTTATATGCAGATTTATCGAGAATTGCGGGATAAATACCCCAGTTTTCGGGAAAGATCAGAAAATGCCGATTTAGCGATCGAAATCTCCCTGCAACCTTGGCGCGCTTTTCAACCGGATGGGGTGATCATGTTCTCCGATATCCTCACTCCCCTGGCAGGAATCGGTATTCCCTTTGATATTATCGAAAGTAAGGGGCCGATTATCGATTCTCCCATTCGTACTCAAGCGCAGGTGGACCAACTTAATCCCCTCGATCCCGATCAGTCTTTACCTTTTATCAAAACGATTTTAAAAACCCTGCGTCAAGAGGTGGGAAATAAATCCACTGTCCTCGGTTTTGTCGGAGCGCCTTGGACTTTAGCAGCATACGCAGTGGAAGGGAAAGGTTCTAAAAGTTATTCTGTGATTAAAGGGATGGCTTTTTCGGAACCCTCGGTACTGCACCAATTTTTAGATAAATTAGCGGATATGATTGCCACCTATGTCCGTTATCAAATCGATTGTGGGGCGCAAGTGGTACAAATGTTCGACTCTTGGGCGGGTCAATTAACTCCCCAAGATTACGATGTTTTTGCCTTACCCTATCAACAAAAAGTAGTTCGTTTGGTGAAAGAAACTCATCCCGATACACCGTTAATTCTCTACATTAGTGGCAGCGCCGGCGTTTTGGAAAGAATGGCTAAATCGGGGGTTGATATTATTAGCGTCGATTGGACTGTCGATATGGCGGAAGCGAGACAGCGTTTAGGTAAATCGATGATGGTTCAAGGTAATATCGATCCGGGGGTTTTATTCGGTTCCCAGTCCTTTATTCGCGAGCGGATTATTGATACTATTCGTAAAGCGGGTAATCAAGGTCATATTCTTAATTTAGGTCATGGTGTTTTGGTGGGAACTCCTGAAGATAACGTGCGTTTCTTCTTTGAAACTGCTAAAGGATTTAGTTATCAATAAAGTTACTCAGGGAACAGGGGATGGGGAAATGGGGTAATGGGGGAATGGGGAAATGGGGAAATTCAACTAAAACCCTAAAACCCTAAAACCCTAAAACCCCAACACCCTAAAACCCCAACACCCTAAAACCCTAAAACCCTAAAACCCCAAAACCCTAAAACCCCAAAACCCTAAAACCCCAACACCGGTTTTTACTTTTTACTTTTACTTTCACACTGTCCCCTAAATTCTGCTGGATCAATTAAAATAATGAAAAAAATATTTCTAACGGGTGTGAGTGGCTGTATTGGGCATTATATCGCTGAGATTTTACTGGAAAATCCCGACTATGAATTATATTTTTTAGTGCGTAATCCAGAGAAGTTAAAATTTACTTACCAAGGGCGATCAAATGTTCATATACTTTTAGGCGACATGGAAAATATCGAGGTATATGCCGAGCTTTTAAAAACAATGAATATAGCGGTTTTAATCGCTACCAGTTGGGGAGGAGAGGAGGAAAGTTATCAGATTAATGTGGTAAAAACCCTAGAATTAATTAGTTATTTAGATGCTCAAATCTGCGAGAAAGTCCTCTACTTTTCCACTGCCAGCATTCTCAATCAAAATAATCAACCTTTACCGGAAGCTGGGGAGATAGGAACTAATTATATCCGCACTAAATATATTTGTTATAGTAAGTTTACTGACCTAAAAATCGCCGATAAAATTATTACTTTATACCCCACTTTTGTCTTAGGTGGTGACGAAAATAAACCCTATTCTCATATCTATGGCGGTTTACCGGATGTGTTGAAATATATCGGTTTAGTGCGTTGGTTTCAAGCTGATGGCAGTTTTCATTTTATCCATGCTAAAGATATAGCTCAAGTGGTGAATTATTTAATCGAAAATCCCGCACCAGAAAGCAAAATTGTCCTAGGCAATCAACGCACAACAGCTAACCAAGCAGTGGAGGAAATCTGCACTTATTTAAACAAAAAAATCTATTTTCGCATTCCTTTATCTTTAACCATTGCTAACTTTTTTATCAAAGTTTTTAACTTGCAGATGGAAGCATGGGACCGTTTTGCCATGAATTATCGCCACTTCACCCACATTAAAACCTATACCCCGGCTGATTTTGGTTTAAAAAACTATTGTTCCACCCTCGATGATGTTTTAACCTTGCGAGGAATTCCCCGAAAAAACCCTAAGTAGAGGGAACGGAAAAATATCTATAATTAATTCTGTCTGGATACTTACAGCGTTTCCCTAAAGACGAAGTCTAACCTAATTCCGCGACTGATACTAAATCCAGTTATTAAAAACTGATTATTTATTCTCCGTTTTGCCTTTTGCATGAGTAGAAAACGGGTTTCTCCGAGAAACCCGTTTTCTGTGCGTTACTCAACGGATTTGGTATGACTCCCCAAAACGAAAACTTCCTACCTCACCATTAAGATAACTGCTCTATCGGTGACTCTTAAATTAGTACAAGTGTATGAACAACCGCGTGTAAGCATCCCACCGAAAAACTAATGCGCGGGGGGTTTGGGGGCGGCGCCACGCCCCCAACGGGGGATTTGGGGGGTAGAACCCCCCAAAAACTTGGCTTGAATGATAAAATCAGAAATAACGCCCAACTCTTAACGCCAAATAGACTAATCTTGAAATTGTCTAGCATGAAATTGAGCGTAACGACCATTAAGATTTAATAACTCCTCGTGATTACCCACTTCGATAATTTCACCCTTTTCTAAGACTAAAATACGGTTAGCTTTTCTGACAGTTGCTAATCGGTGAGCAATAACAAATACCGTGCGCTCCGTCATAATTCTTTCTAAAGCTTCCTGCACTAAAGCTTCCGATTCCGAATCGAGCGCCGAAGTCGCTTCATCTAAGATTAAAATCCTCGGATTAGATAAAACCGCTCGCGCGATGGCGATTCTTTGTCTTTGTCCACCCGATAAATTAACACCCCTTTCTCCCACATAGGTATAGTAACCCTGGGAAAGTTCACTAATAAATTGATGAGCGTTGGCAATCTTTGCCGCTTTTTCCACCTCTTGCAGATTAAAATCTCCCTGGCCAAAAGCGATATTTTGGGCTATAGTACCAGAAAAGAGAATATTTTCCTGTAAAACTACGCCAATTTGTCGCCGGAGACTTTTTAAAGTCACATCACGAATATCCACCCCATCGATTAAAATCTTGCCAGAAGTGGGGTCATAAAAACGCAATAAAAGATTAACTAAAGTGGTTTTTCCCGCTCCCGATGCTCCCACTAAAGCAATCATTTCGCCAGCGTGTGCAGTAAAATTAATATTTTTTAAAACCTGTCTGTCCTCATTGTAATAAAAATTTACTTGACAATATTCAACTTCTTTGCTATGGGATGGCAACTCGATCGCATTCGGTTTTTCGGTAATTGTTGGCAAAATAGCTAACAATTCAAAAATCCGATCCATGGAGGCTTGACCCTGTTTAAATTGATTATAATTACTGGTAATATGGGCGATAGGATCGATTAACATAGCCACCGCCGCCACATAACTAACAAACTCAACACCAGTTAAATTCTTTTGGGAAATTTGCCAACCCGCAAGGAAGAATAAAAAGATAACTCCCATCGCTTGCAAAAATCCCACCACGACGTATTGTAAAGCTTTGGTGGATTCCGATAGGTATTGAGCGCGGCGATTTTCCTCCGCTTCTTGAGCAAAAAGCTCGGTTTGATAATCTTCAGCAGCGAAAGCTTGCACTACACGAATACCGCCAAAAACTTCGGTTAATAACGCAGAAAGGTTAGATATTTTCGCTTGGGCGCGACGAGCATATTGTAATAATTTTTCACCAAAAAATCCCACCAAAACTCCTAACAAAGGAGCGATAATAATGACAGCGATCGTCAATTGCCAGTTAACAATAAACATATAGGCAAAGACGACAATTAACTGTAAGGCTGAGGGAATAAAATCATGGAAAAATTTGTTAATTACTTCCCCAATGCGATCGATATCTTCCGTTAAACGATAGGATAAATCACCAGTTTTTGCCGTTTCAAAGTAATTTAAACCGAGGGTTTGCAGGTGTGCATAAACTTTTTTTCTTAATTCTAGGGCAATTTTTAAAGAAGCTTTTGCCATCAGGGAATCTTGCCCATACTGAGACATTCCCCGCAGTAAAAAAACCACTGATCCCACCCCCGAAAGTGTCGCCAATGCTTGCACATTTCCCTCACCGATATATCTGGCCATTTGTCCAGCTAACCAGGCTAAAATCGGCCAAAACACCGTAAATCCGATCGTACAGATGAACGCCAAAATAATTGTTTGGGTTTGGGGACGGAGATAGGGAATGAGATTCCAATAACTAGAGCGAGATTTCAAAATAATTTAGCGCCTTTAAATATTAAGTATTCCTGCAAAATTAATTTGCTAGTCGAGACATTTATCAGTTATCAGTTATCAGTTATCAGTTATCAGTTATCAGAACGTAGGTTGGGTTGAAGCATGAAACCCAACACCCCCATGGATTACGCTACCGCTAACCCATCCTACAAATAATTGTGCCTCCCTACTTACTGTTTACTGTTTACTGATCACTGTTTAGGCACTCTTGCACTTTGGCCAGAGGTTAACTGAGAGGTATAATTAACCTTGCTTAGGTACTGAAGAAAAGGAGATTAACTAACAAATTTGCCTAAGGGGTTAATCGGGGTGTAGAGACGTTTTTAGTCCACGTCCCTACGATATTTTCCAATAATACAAAGTTATTTTGTGATTAAACCGCCACAGCTTGATGAATGTAGCCTAATTCCGTCAATTTGTTCCAGACTTTGGCGACACTTTCCTCTAAAGTCTCTAAATCAGTGCGACATTCCACTTCTGGGTTAAAAGGTGGTTCATAGGGATCATCAATTCCCGTAAAAGACTTGATTTCGCCAGCACGCGCTCTTTTATATAATCCTTTCACATCGCGCTTCTCACAGACGCTTAAGGGAGCATTCACGAAAACTTCGACAAAATTGCCGATTTTTCCCCGTACTTCTTCGCGAATCTCGCGATAGGGAGAAATAGCCGAAACTAGGACAATTACACCGTGACGGGTGAGCAAATTAGACACAAAACCAATGCGACGGATATTTTCATCGCGATCCTCTTTACTAAATCCTAAACCTTTGGTGAGGTTCGTCCGCACTATATCGCCATCGAGAACTTCAATGGAATAACCTTCAGCGATTAATTTTGCCTGTAATGCCTCGGTAATCGTGCTTTTCCCCGCACCGCTCAATCCTGTTAACCAAACCGTCACGCCGCGCTGTTTCATAGCAATCATTAATAATACTTAAATCCTGTTTAGCGTACCATATCTCAGGGATCAGTGATCAGTTACCAGTGATCAGATGGGAGTTTTCAGTTCACTGATTACTGATAACTGCTTACTGATAACTGAACAACCCCCAACCTGATTGAAACAAACAACCTGTCACCACGATCATTGATAATGTATGTTGAGTTGCTGTCTTTAATAAGGTAATGTTTAAGAAATTCCCCCCTCACACCCCGCTCATTCTTGGACTAGGTTCTGGGGTTGCGCTTTTTACTCTCACCAGTCTCTTTCTCTTTCACCCGAAAATTCTCGCTTGGCTCGATCGCA
This sequence comes from Microcystis sp. LE19-84.1B, assembly GCF_027531875.1. Lineage (NCBI taxonomy): Bacteria > Bacillati > Cyanobacteriota > Cyanophyceae > Chroococcales > Microcystaceae > Microcystis > Microcystis sp. LE19-84.1B. The sequence goes on from NZ_JAPZSR010000485.1 coordinate 13,703, forward strand.
ATAGTGCTTCGGTTCCTAGTCAAGATACTAACCAACCCTCTGCCGTGGTTGATAGCGCTTCCTTACCACAAACCGAGCGAGATGTCAAGTTAAAAGATGTTGCTGATGCCGACGCGCCCTCTTTAGATCGTAGTCGCGCCCGCTATCTCTTGGCTATGGATTTATTGAGAAAATATGAAGGCGGTCCGGCTTTAAAACAATTAGAAGGCTTAGAAAAACAATATCCTGTTCTCGCTCCCCAGATTCTCCTCAAACAGGGACGCGCCTACGAATTAACCAACGACAGTGAAAAAGCGCAAGAAATTTGGCAAAAATTACTGGAAACCTATCCCCAATCGCCCGTAGTGGCGGAAGCTTACTACTCTTTGGGCAAATACGACCCCAGCTATTATGAGAAATTGCTCAAGGAATACCCCCGACACCCGCGTACTTTGGCTTTAATTCGCCAACGTCTTCAAGAAAATCCTGATCAATTTCCCCTATGGTTGCAGTTAGCCAAGGCTAATCCTTTTGATCCTACTCTCAATCAAGCCCGCGATCGTTTGGTGAAAGACTACGCCAATCAGTTAACTCCGGCGGATTGGGCAATGATTGGGGCGGGTTATTGGCAGTCGGGATTGTACGAAAAAGCCTATAAAGCCTACGCTAAAGCCGCTCCTAGCCCCGAACAAGCCTATCGTTACGCCCGCGGGCTACAAATTGCCAAAAAACTGCCAGAAGCTCGCAGCGCTTACCAAAAATTAATTAAAACCTATCCCCAAGCCTCAGAAACCGGTTTGGGATTACTGCGACTCGCCCAAATTTCTCCTAACCGCGATGCCATAGCATATCTCGATCGCATTGTCAAGCAATTTCCCGATCGCGCTCCGGAAGCTTTGGAAGCGAAAGCCAAATTACTCAACTCAACTAATGCCCAGGCCGCTAGTCAAACATGGCAGACTTTATTAAATAAATACCCAAAATCCGACGAAGCCGCCGATTATCGCTGGTTAATGGCCCAAAGAGCCGCTAAATCCGGTGATTACGCCAAGGCGTGGCAGTGGGCGCAGCCAATTGCGGTTAATAATCCCGATAGTCAAATTGCCCCGAAAGCGGCTTTTTGGGTGGGAAAATGGGCGCAAAAACTGGGCAAAAACCAAGAAGCAAAACAAGCTTTTACCTACACTATTTCTCGTCATCCCCATTCCTATTATGCTTGGCGCTCGGCGGTTTTATTAGGTTGGGACGTGGGGGATTTTACCACTGTCCGCTCCTATAATCCTACCACCGTCAAACCCGCCACTCGTAACGATCCCCCCGCCGGTTCGGAAGCTTTCAAGGAATTATATCGAATTGGTGAAGATACGGACGCTTGGAATCTCTTCCAAGCAGAAATTGTCGATCCTTGGAATTTAACCGTTGACGAACAATTTAACCTCGGTGTCTATAAACTCTCTCGCAATCAAAATTTAGAAGGAATTAACCTGATTTGGCGCTTGCGAGAAAGAGATACCCCGGAGGAAAGGGAAGCATGGAAAGTCCTGCGACAAAATGATAAATACTGGCACGCTTTATTCCCTTTCCCCTACTACGATAGTATCCTACAATGGTCAAAAGATAGACAATTGAATCCCCTGCTAGTGACGGCTTTAATCCGGCAAGAATCCCGCTTTGAAAAAGAAATCCGTTCTCCTGTGGGGGCAGTGGGATTAATGCAAATTATGCCCGATACGGGTAAATATATCGCGGGTAATACTGGCAATAAAAGTTATTCTTTAACTAATCCCGAAGATAACATTATGATGGGGACATGGTATCTCGATTATACCCACGGTAAATTCGCTGGAAATTCACTTTTTGCTGTGGCTAGTTATAACGCTGGACCTGGGGCAGTTTCCAAATGGAGACAGCGTTTCGATTTTAGCGATCACGATGAATTTGTTGAGAATATTCCCTTTAGAGAAACTAAGGGTTATATAGAATCGGTGTTTGGTAATTATTGGAATTATCTCCAGATTTATAACCCCGAAATTCAGGAGCAAATGAAGAGAGTTGCTAACCCTTCCTAGGGAATTGATGGGGATGGGTAATTAACTCATTCCCTTAAAGTTATAATTAAATTGAAGATATATCCCCCCTTAATCCCCCCTTAATAAGGTGTGTGCCGATCCCCCCTGCCCCCCTTGATAAGGGGGGTGCCGATAGGCGGGGGGATCCCCCTTAATAAGGGGGCATCTGGCAGTTTTTAACACCTAGCTACTTACTAACTTTTTTCCTGATTATGCAATCATTTAACTGGCAAACCGTTGATCGAGATTCTCCTTTTACTCGCCTAGATTTTCGGACAAAATTAACCATGATGATCGTGGTTACTCTCATCGCTTTTACTTGGGAAAGTCCCCTCGCTGGCGGTTTTCTAACTCTTATTGTCGCTTTAGCTTGTCTCTGGGCGGGGGTAAAATGGTCTTATCTCTTCACTATTTTAAAATTCATGGCTCCTTTTTATCTATTCTTATTAATTACCATGGGATTTTTTAATGTGGAACAGGTAAAAGCTTTAACGGGAAAAACTGAATTAACTCCCTTATTAACTGTCGGTTCTGCTAAAATGACTGTGGAGGGAACCCTCTACGGTTTAAATGTGATCTTTAAAACTCTCACGATGGTTTTAATTATTCCCCTCGCTATTTTTACCACTGATATAAATCAGATGATGGTGAGTTTAACTAAAGCCAGAATTCCCTACAAAATAGTCTTTATTTTTTCCTCTACCCTGCGTTTATTTCCTCTCCTAGTAGAAGAATCTCGATCGATTATTTCTGCTCAAAGATTACGAGGATTAGCAATAGAAAAAATGGGTTGGTTGCAAAAAGGAAAAATTTATGCTTCCATCGCTGTACCTTTAATTTTAAACGCTATGGCTAAATCGCAAAAATTAGAAGTAGTTTTACAAGCTAAAGCTTTCTCTGGTGATCCCGATCGCACATTTTTACAGGAATCAATCTTAACCAATAAAGACTATTTATTAATTATTGGCTTTCTATTTTTATTGGTTTTGGCAATTATTCTCTATGTAAAATTCGGGGTGGGAAAATTTGCCTGGTTGTTTTAAAATTAATCCCTATTGTAAGTAGTTAGGTGTTAAAAACTATCAGTTTCCCCCCTTATCAAGGGGGGATTAAGGGGGGATCGAACCCAAAATCTATCTTCAATTTAATTCTAACCAGCTACTTATAGCTCGATCGATCTGGGTATATAAAGCTTCTAAATCCCCGGAATTGTCTAAAACAATATCAGCTAAGGCAATTTTTTCGGCTAAAGGCATTTGATTATTAATCCGAGCGATCGCTTGTTCTCTAGTTAAGTTATTTCTAGTCGTTAAGCGTTGAATTTGTTGCTCGAAACTGCAAGAAACCACCCAAATCTCTGTGACTAAATGGGTTAATTTAGCTTCCAATAATAAAGGAATAGAACAAACAACTATCGGGGCTTCTAACTGCTCTAAATGCCGCTTAAAACATTCTCTAACGTAGGGATGAATCTGACTTTCTAACCAGATTTTTTCCTCGGGATTATTAAAAATAATCTCTCCTAACTGTTGGCGATTAAGGGAATTATCCTCAGTTTTAACTTTTCTGCCATAACGCGCCAAAATTCTCTCTAAAATTGCCGAACCTTTTTCCACTGCTTCCCGAGCATACATATCCGCATCAAGGACGGGAATTTTGTAGATATTTTCTAAATAATGAGAAACCGTGGATTTACCACAAGCTATTCCCCCTGTTAACCCAATAATTCTTCTCGACATAAATTATTAAATTGCTAATCTCAATTAAGGTGCGTTACGCGCTCGCTAACACACCCTACGGTTATAAACTCTCTATCTAAGGTGCGTTACGCGCTCGCTAACACACCCCACAGTTATAAACTCTCTATCTGTCGTAAAACTCTTGTTTGTACTTGTTGATAGGCAGTTTCCACATCTCCTAAATCGCGACGAAAACGATCCTTATCAAGAATACGCGCTTGAGCATCCTCTTGGGTTTTATCCCAGAGACGACAGGTATCGGGGCTAATTTCATCACCTAGATAAATTTTGCCCGTTTTATCAACTCCAAATTCTAACTTAAAATCGACGAGAATAATCTGGCACTTATCGAAAAATTCTTGTAAATATTGATTGATTTTCAGGGCTAAATCTCGTAACTGATTGACTTGCTCCTCCCTGGCAATATCAATTACTTTTATGCGATCGGGCGTTAACAAAGGATCGCCCAAAGCATCATCCTTGAGGTAAAATTCTACAAGAGGAAAAGGTAAAACTTTCCCCTCCTCTAATCCCGTTTGCTTACACAAACTCCCGGCGGCGATATTTCTGACTACTACTTCCAAGGGAATGATTTTAATCGCCTTGACGCGCATTTCCCTAGAACTAGGGCGATCGATATAATGGGTAGGTATTCCTAGGGATTCTAACCATTGAAATAGGGCAGTGGAGACAGTACAGTTAATTTCCCCTTTACCGACAATTTGCCCGCGTTTTTGGGCATTAAAAGCGGTGGCATCGTCTTTGTAATAAGTGAGGAGAATATCAGGATCATCGGTTTGATAGAGAATTTTGGCCTTACCTTCATAGAGTTTTTCCATAGTTATCATCCTCGGCATTGATAGAAGAAAATCGATAGTCAATCAGATAGTGGCATCAGTAAATTTTGGCGATCAACCCAGACAAAAAGTCTCTATCATTGGGTAGATGATCGTTGAGAAAAATAATGTATAATTGCAGCTTAAAGATAAATGCCAACATTTGGCGACCGAACCTTAACCTATAACCAAAAACTGTCACGATACCAGGGGTCAACTTTTGGCGAATCAGCCAAGTTTTTACTTAAATCCTCAATCATAGCCAACAATTGATATTATCTCCCATTACCATTACCGAAAAATCTAAAGAAATTCCGCACAATTACCCGCCATCGCCCTATGAACCAGAATCCTCCTAACGATGATAACCCGAATCTCCCCGATCGCCGCAAGGAGGATTTTCTCTATCCTCGCGCCCCCTACTATGGTGAATTTAAGCCAGAAAACTTGCTATTTAACGCCAATTTACAGGAATTTGCCCAAAAAGTCAGTTTTATTTGTAATCTAGAAACGGGGGGCAAAATCAGTTCTCTAGAAGCCTACCAAAAAATTAAAGCCCTCTGGAAAGACTTAAAACAGAGCAAAAAAGGCCTAGGCATTGGGGAAAATCCCTTTCAAAAAGATGATGATACCTAAAGGAAAAAAATGCTGGGACAGAAATATTTTCTGCCCCATAGAATTAGATGAGCAAACGCTTAAAAATTACCGTGATTTTGGATGGCAGTTTCTAATTTTGCCACCACTTCCTCGACGCTAATTACTCCTAAATCGCCCGTGGCACGGGTGCGAATACTTAAACTATTACTTTCCATTTCTTTTGCCCCCACCACTGCCATCACGGGTATTTTTGCGGTTTCAGCATTGCGAATCATTTTACCCAAACGTTCGCCACTGGTATCGGTTTCGGCGCGAATTCCTAACAACTGCATTTTCACTGTCACCTCTTTAGCGTAATCCAATTGAGTATCACTAACCGGTAATAATCGTATCTGGACAGGGGCTAACCAAAGAGGAAAATCTCCCGCGTATTCTTCGATTAAAATACCGATTAAACGTTCCAAAGAACCAAAAGGTGCGCGATGAATCATCACTGGACGTTTACGATTACCATCTTCGGCAACGTATTCTAGTTCAAAACGTTCGGGTAAATTATAATCTACCTGTACCGTTCCTAACTGCCATTCTCTTTCGAGGGCATCTTGGAAAATAAAGTCTAATTTCGGACCATAAAAAGCCGCTTCTCCAGGAGCTTCAAAATAATCCATCCCCAAAGTTTGCACCGCTTTTCTAATCGCTGATTGTGCCTTTTCCCAAGCTTCATCGGAACCGATATACTTATCCGATTCGGGGTCACGAAAACTCAATCGCGCCTTAAAATTCTTTAGTTGTAAACTCTTAAACACCGTCAAAATTAAATCAACAACGCTTAAAAATTCCTTGTCTAATTGTTCGGGAGTGACAAACAAATGGGAATCATCGACGGTAAAACCGCGAACTCTAGTTAATCCTCCCAATTCTCCCGATTGTTCGTAACGATAAACTGTCCCGAATTCTGCCAAACGCATCGGCAATTCCCGATAGGATCTCAAATCACTTTTATAGATTTGAATATGAAAAGGACAGTTCATCGGTTTGAGGACAAATCCTATTTCCTTACTAGCAGATTCCTCATCGTCTGCCATCATGGGAAACATATCTTCTTTGTACTTTTGCCAGTGACCGGAAATTTTAAACAAATCGACGCGAGCAATATGGGGAGTAACTACGGGTAAATAACCGCGTTTTAACTGTTCTTTTTTCAGAAAATCTTCTAACAAAGAACGAATTAAAGTTCCTTTCGGTGTCCATAAAGGCAACCCCGGCCCGACAGAATCAGAGAAAATAAATAAACCTAATTCTTTGCCTAATTTCCGATGGTCGCGTTTGAGTGCTTCTTCCTTACGGCGCTTGTATTCGGCTAATTGTTGGGGATTTTCCCATGCCGTGCCGTAAATGCGCTGTAATTGGGCTTTATTCTCATCCCCGCGCCAATAAGCACCCGCTACCGTCTCTAATTCGATCGCCTTAACGTCTAGTTCACTTGTATTATCTAGGTGCGGACCAGCGCACAAATCCCACCAAGCGTCCCCAAGATGATAGAGGGTGATGGGTTCTTGAATTCCCGCCAGAATTTCCAGCTTATAGGGTTCATTAATCGCTTTAATGCGCTTTTCCGCCTCTTCCCGAGAAACTTGCTCGCGAATGACCGGCAGTTTTTTATTGATGATTTTGACCATCTCTTTTTTGATGTCCTTGAGATCCTTATCGGTAAAAGGTTCCGGCACATCAAAATCGTAGTAAAATCCGGTTTCAGTCCAAGGCCCGATAGTAACTTGGGCTTTCGGGAATAATTTCTGCACCGCCATGGCCATAACATGGGAGGTGGTGTGACGAATGCGCTTGAGGTGGTCGGATTCGCTGGTTTTCGGTAGTTTAATCGGGGCTTGGTTATCCATATCTCTTCAATTTACACCTTCTCTATTCTCTATTTTAATAGTAAAAGGAGTCTTTAGTCAGGAAAAAAATCAGGATAGATATCAATGCCATTTCCCCTCATCTCTAACCTCTAACCCCTCATCTCTATTTCTCGATGAAAAAACTAATTTTATCCTGTTTATTTTTGGGATTGGTTGCTTGTAATTCTTCGGTTAATACGACGGATAACCAAAAACCGAAGGTAATATCCACTAGCACAATTATCGCCGATTTAACTGCACGAGTGGGCGGTGAAGAAATTGACCATCAAGATATTTTAAAACCGGGGGATGATCCCCACGTTTATGAACCAGTTCCCGCCGATAGTGTGGCTTTAGAAAAAGCCGATTTAATTCTCTATAACGGTTATAATCTCGAACCGGGGTTAATTAAAATGATCAATTCTACGGGAATTAAAGCTAAAAAAGTGGCTGTGGGAGAAGCAATCAAGCCTTTACAATTGGAAAAAGAGGGGCAGAAAGTCCCCGATCCCCACGTTTGGGGTTCGGCGAAAAATGGCATAATCATGGTGGAAAAAATCCGAGATCAATTGATTGAATTAAGTCCCGAAGATAAAGAGATTTTTACTGAAAATGCCGCCCAATTAATCGCAGAATTAGAAAATCTTGATCGCTGGATTACTGCGGCTATTGAAACTATCCCCCCTTCCCAAAGACAATTAGTCACCACTCATGACGCTTTTCAGTATTATGCTCATGCCTACGGTTTAACAGTAGCGGGAACTTTAATTGGTATTAGTACGGAAGAACAACCTAGCGCCCAAACGGTGAAAAATTTAGCCGATGCTATTAAAAATCTCCGGGTTCCTGCTATCTTTGCCGAGACGACTATTAATCCCGCTTTAATTACCACTGTAGCCGAAGAAGCGGGGGTGAAATTAGCACCACAACAATTATATTCTGATTCGATCGGCGCGGTGGGTACTGGGGGGGATAGTTATGTAAAAATGCTGAAAGAAAATACTCGATCGATCGTGGAATCTTTAGGAGGAAAAGTACCCGAATAAAAATAAATAATTGGGGGAAGTGGGGAAGTGGGGAATTTAGGTGATGGGGGTGCGTTACCGTAGGCTAACACCCCCGCAAGAGATGGTTATCTATTTCCCAAATCCTTTACCGCGATTGACAGCAGGTAAAATGAGACAATTGTTAATCTGTTCTTTTAGGGTTTCATGATCGAGATTTTGACCGATAAGAACTAGCTGATTTTTTGGAGTACCTTTCCATTCGTCATCTTCGAGAGTAAAACGTTTACCACTGAGGTGGAAAATATGACGTTTAGGACTTTCATCAAACCAGAGAATACCCTTAGCGCGGAAAACGCTTTCCGGTAACTGATTATCGAGGAAATATTGGAACTTCCGAATCGAAAAAGGTTGGTCACTAGCAAAGGAAATAGAAGTAAATCCATCTACCTCTAAATGATTGGAATGGTCGTGATGATCATGATCATGATCGTGGTGATGATGATCGTGATCATGATCGCAATGGTCGTGATCGTGATCGTGGTGATGATGGTCGTGGTGTTCTTCTTCTGTGTCGAAATATTTATCCGATTCAAATAGTCCGACGCTGAGAATTAAGGGTAAAGGAACCTGACTTTTGCTAGTGCGAATAATTCTTGCTCCTTCCTTCATGTCCCGGATTCTTATTTCTAAAGAATCCACATCCCCTTCATCCACTAGATCGGTTTTATTGAGAACAATAATATCACCGTAGGTGATTTGACTTAAGGCCGCTTGCGAGTTGAATAAATCGAGACTAAAATTGGCACAATCCACCATAGTGACAATGGAATCTAAACGAGTCATTTCCCGTAATTCCGTTCCTAAAAAGGTTAAAGCTACTGGTAAAGGATCGGCTAATCCCGTGGTTTCTACGACTAAATAATCGATTTTTTCGGGACGTTCGAGAACTTTATAAACTGCTTGAATTAAATCCTCGTTAATCGTGCAGCAAATACAGCCATTATTTAATTCTACCATGCTGTCATCACTGCTGATAATCAGTTCATTATCGATACCGATTTCACCAAATTCATTGACAAGAACAGCAGTTTTTAATCCCTGTTGATTGCTGAGAATATGATTGAGGAGAGTAGTCTTACCACTACCAAGAAAACCAGTAATAATTGTTACCGGTAGCCCTTTTTTTGGCACTGACATCGTGTTAATAGCTTGTGATTCGACGGTTTGCATAATGATTTGGGGGTGAGTATTCTGTCACTAAAAAGCGATTTTTCGGGATGAGATGGCTAGTTTTTCTCGATCGAACAGTCTCCACTCGATCGCCGACTATTTTTATTGTAGATATTTTTGCACCACATCCCATCCTGTTAGGCTAACAAAAAGAAAACCCAGAAACAATAAAAGATTAGTGCCGATGTGGAGAGACCGCGCTAGAGGTGGACGGGTTGTAATGTTCAGGCCGCTAATTGCCGAAACAAAAACCAGAAAAACCACCGATAAACCCGCTATCAGGTGGGAAGAGTGACCTAAACTGCCATAATGACCGATTGTTCCCACTAATCCGATTCCCAGCAGAATTAAGACCAAAGCAACCATGATCAGGCCGCTGAGGAGATGAAAGGATCTTAACCATTTTGGTCGAGATTGGCCCGCAAGTCGTCGATAACCCATGTTTACCCCCGAAACCGCTAGTAAAAAATAGGCAAAGAGGGCAAATCCCATCGACCAAGCGGCAATTTTCCATAACCAGAGAAAGGAGGGGAGATTCATAGGGGTGGGATTATTGTTAGCAAGGAAAGGGACGACCGATCGTGTTAATTTAAGTTTACCGGACAAAAATCAGCAAGTTAGGGCTAATATGTCTCATCTCACCATCGACACGGAAAATAATCAGCGTCAACCCTTTGAGTTACCTGGGGCTAAACCCCATTATAACCCCGATCGACCCGGACAAGTTAATCATATTTTTCTCGATTTAATTATTGATATTCCCCGACAAAGTTTTCAGGGCAGCTGTCAGATTACCCTCACCCCCATTCGTCAGGGAATTAGCAGTTTAACCCTGGATGCAGTGGATCTAAATATTAATTCTGTGTTCATTGAAGGTATCAGTCAACCCTTTGACTATGATCGTTCTCTGCTGACCATTCATCTGCTACAACCCACCAGCGATAAACCGATTATCCTGACGATTAACTATCAAGTTAACCAACCACAACGGGGATTATATTTTATTGCCCCCGACGAATACTATCCCGACAAACCGATGCAAGTTTGGACCCAGGGAGAAGATGAAGATTCTCGCTTTTGGTTTCCCTGTTTTGATTACCCCGGCCAATTAGCCACCTCCGAAATTCGGGTTAAAATTCCCCAACCCTATATGGCTATTTCTAACGGGGAATTAATCTCAGTGGAACCCGTTGGTGAGGACAGAATTTATCACTGGTCACAAAAGCAAATTCATCCTACCTATTTAATGACTCTTGCGGTGGGAAATTTTGCCGAATTATGCGACTCATGGAATGGTGTTCCTGTTACTTATTATGTGGAAAAAGGACGGGAAGAAGAGGGACAAAGAAGTATGGGTAAAACTCCCCGCATGATCGAGTTTTTTAGCCAAAAGTTTGGTTATCCCTATCCCTATCCCAAATACGCGCAAGTTTGTGTAGATGATTTTATTTTTGGTGGGATGGAAAATACTTCCACCACAATTTTAACCGATCGCTGTTTAATTGATCAAAGAGCCAGCATCGATCATACTTGGACAGAAAGCTTAGTTGCCCATGAATTAGCTCATCAATGGTTCGGTGATTTAGTGGTAATTAAACACTGGTCTCACGCTTGGATTAAAGAGGGAATGGCCTCCTATTCTGAGGTTTTATGGACAGAATCGGAATACGGAAAAGCTGCTGCTAGTTATTATTTATTAGGGGAAGCAAGAAGTTATTTAGAAGAAGATACTTCCCGCTATCGTCGTCCGATTGTTACTCATGTTTATCGAGAAGCGATCGAACTTTATGATCGTCATCTCTACGAAAAAGGTGCTTGTGTTTATCAGATGATCCGCTCTATTTTAGGGGAAGATTTATTTGAAAAAGCGATTCATACTTTTGTGCGGGATAATGCCCATAAAACCGTAGAAACTGTGGACTTATTGCGGGCGATCGAAAAAGCGACTGGCTACAATTTATTATTCCTCTTTGATCAGTACGTTTATCGCGGTGGTCATCCCGATTATAAGGTGTCCTACAGTTGGGACAATGAGAATAATTTAGCCCAATTAACCGTCACCCAAACTCAGGATGAAAAGGAACTATTCGACTTGAAAATTCCCGTCGCTTTTGCCTATATCAACTCTGAGGATCTTACCTACAATCTCCGGATTCACCAAAAAGAACAAAGTTTCTATTTTCCCCTAGCACAAAAGCCCGATTTTGTCAAGTTCGATCGGGGTAATAATTTCCTCAAAACCGTCACTCTTGAGTATCCCATCGGTGAATTAAAAGCGCAATTACAACAGGATCCCGATCCAATTTCCCGTATCTATGCAGCCATAGCCATTGCTAAAAAAGGCGGTTTAGATGCGATCGAAGCTTTAGGGACATCCCTAGAAAATGAGCCTTTTTGGGGTGTGCGTGTGGAGGTGGCCAAACAGTTAGCAACTCTTGGTTTAGATCAGGCAGTTACTGCTTTAATTAAAGGTTTAAACGACGAAAAAGCGCAAGTACGTCGGGCAATTGTCGAGGGATTAAGTGAAATTAAAACCTTAGATAGTTATAACGCGCTTAAATCCCGATTAGAAGCTGGAGATGCTAGTTATTATGTGGAAGCGGCCACGGCGCGAGGATTAGGCTCCATGGCCGTGGGACAATTGCAAAATCAAGAAGGGGAAATTATTGACCTGCTCAATCACATTTTACAGTCAAGAAAGGGGTGGAATGAGGTAGTAAGAGCGGGCGCGATTGGGGGTTTAAGCCAGTTAAAAACCTCGCCGGCGGCTTTGGAGTCAATTTTGACCTACACGGCTTTAGGCACGCCTCAACCCCTGAGATTAGCCGCTATCCGCGCCCTGGGAGCAATTTCTTCGGGACAAACAACGGATAAATTAACCGTAATTTTGGAACGTTTAGAAACCATTGCCAAGGAAACTTTTTTCTTGACACAAGTGGCACTGTGTAACGCTTTAGGACAGATAGAAAATGCCAAAGCTATCGCTATTTTACAAGCTTTGAGCGATCGAACTCCCGATGGTCGCGTCCGTCGTGTAGCCGAGGAAGCAGTACAAAAAGTCCAGAAAAAATTAGGTTCCGACAAAGCAATTCAGGAAATTCGCGAGGAATTAGAAAAAATGAAACAGGAAAATCAGGAACTTAAAAGTCGTTTGACCAAATTAGAGGCGAAAAATAGTTAGTTAACCTGAGTTATCAGTTATCAGTCAATATAAACACCGAATTTTGAACAATTATGCAACAATTTATTCAACAGTTAAAAATTAATTTATCCTTGACAGTAACCTAGAAGTTTTATCATTGACTTTCCTAAACATCCTTAGCTAATCATCGCCAATAAACCTTGATAAAAAATCTGAAAACTAGGAGAACAATTATGAGCAGGAGTCATAAATTGAGAAATTTCTCTGGCTGCTTTCACTTTTTCTAAACCTCCTCGATGATACCCAGCTTTTTGAAGTATCTTTTCTAAGTTTTCCCAAGTTCCGCCCGTAATTTCATCGGGTTTTCTGTATTTTGCTTGCTGTCCCACATTAGTAGAAACTTTGGGATAGGCTGAGACTATAGCCTGAATATCACCAAAAAACCAAGCTTCTAGTTCTTCTATAGCAATTCTATTTAACACCTGAAATGTTTTTTTATCTTCACTAATCGTTTTGGTTATCATTCCTGTTTGTTGGGCAATATTTTCTAACTTTTCTTTGAGCATTTGACAATCTTCATTGTCTCTATCTACAAGAATAATGATTCGATAATCATCGGGTATCCAGCATTGATAGCCTTTTAATCGCTCCGGTAGCTTTTTGATTAAATCGGATTTACCTCGAAAGGCATGAATTTTATAGGTGACATTCTCAAATAATATTTTAGGTAAAATTTGATTTAAACATTCTTGGGTAGAAAATTCTTCGACTAAAAATTCAAGATGCACTTTTTCCCTCCTTTGCTATTAAATTTAAATGCTAGGATTACCCACATCAAAATAGTCCTCCATCCATAATTGACCCAACAAAGCACCATTTTGAATAAATTCCTTAACTCCTTGCATTGCTGAAGTACGTTTAGCTTGAGTAAAACCATTTTCATCTCGATAAAGTACCCAAACTTCTTCTGGTTTCAAACCATCTACAAAAAAGGGAGAATGAGTTGTTACCATTAATTGTGTACTTGCGGTCGCTGCCCGACATTCTTCTGCTAATGCAGGTAATAAACGGGGATGAAGATGATTTTCTGGTTCTTCTATTCCCAGTAATTGCGGCGGGCTTGGATCATATAAAATAGTTAAATAAGCCAACATTTTTAAAGTGCCATCGGAGGCAAATTTGGCAAGAATTGGCTCTTGAAAAGGTGCGTCTTTAATCTGAAGTAAAAGCTGTCCATTCGGCATAATAGATGCTTCTACTTTTTCTAATCTAGGAATTCGACGAGAAAGGGTTTGTAAAATAGATTCTAATCGTTGAGGATGATCTTCTTTTAAATATTGAATAACATTAGGTAAATTGTCACCAGTTGGGGATAATCTTTCTTGCGCTCCTGCTTCTGGTTGAGTGCGAGTATTATCTGCGGTTAAGTAGGAAAGATACCAACTTGTGACAAAACGACGCAAAGCACTAACCCGGGGATGTTTGGCCAATTGTCCCAGGGTACTAACAGCTAAAAATTCCGGGGAGTCTAATCGTTCAGAAATTCGTTTATCTTTTGGTTTGGGATTTTCTCCACTAATCACTATTCCTTCCCCTTCTTTAAAGTCTAAAAAGCGATAAGGTTTACCCTTCGCTCCTTGTCTCCACTGTAACCATTCTTCGGCAACATAAGGGCGATTGTTAGCTTCATTAATAGCTAAATGATAGGTAATTAAAGATGAGTCTTTGGTTTCTCTATATTTTAATTCGATAATGATGTAACCTTCTTGTCCTCTAGTTCTTAATTCTTTAAATCTTCCCCGTCTGTCCCAAGCTTTTCTTAAACCAACAGTAAAACATTCAGAGAGGAAAGCAAAGACATCAAATATGGTAGATTTTCCGCTCCCATTAGAACCGAGAAAAACGGTTAAAGGAGTAATGCTTTTTAATTCTAAGTCCTGTAAAGCTCGGTAATTTTGCACGCGCAGATTTTCGATTCGAGGTATAGAGTTTTTAGACATTGATTGTTGCTCTCTGCTGCTTTTAGCTCGTCTTGTCCCAGATTAGCTGTTAATTTCCCCAGTTCCCCGAAAAAACTGCTCAATTTTTAGTAATCTCTACTTATAATACCAAATCCAATGGGTGATCAGATACACCCGTTTCTCTTTCCTGAGTTTCCCCATCATCTGCTTTGTCCAGACCAGAATCAGCCTTGACTTGGCTTTAAGGTTTATTTTATAAAAAACTCTCTAATAAACCCAGAGTTTTTAAATTGAGTAATCGATAAATTTCTCACTTGGATTGTCAAAATCAGTGAGTAAGGTCGCTTTTCTTGGTTTTAAATGTACCGTTTGTTCTGGTTGTAACTGTAACTGCTTGTACTCCTCACGATTGAGATAAGCCACCACCATTTCCCCATCGGCTAACATTAATTCTACTTGTATTTCCCAGCCTAAATGAATAACTCTTTTTACCACTGCCCAACTATTCAACCCATCTTGATTGGGCATAATTTCTAGGTCGTGGGGACGGATAAAAACGGTGGAATTATCCCCCGGATGATGTCCATTACCTAATCCTGCTAGATTAGGTAAAATATTCACTTCCCCAATAAACTGCATCACAAAAGGTGTGGCAGGATGATCGTAAATTTCGGCGGGAGAACCCACCTGTTCAATTCTACCATGATTCATCACGACAATCGTATCGGCTACTTCCATTGCTTCCTCTTGATCGTGGGTAACAAAAACACTGGTAACGTGAACTTCTTCGTGTAAATTTCTCAGCCATACCCTTAATTCTTTTCTGACTTTTGCATCTAAAGCTCCAAAGGGTTCATCTAATAATAATACATTCGGTTGAATGGCTAAAGCGCGGGCTAAAGCTACTCGCTGCCGTTGTCCTCCCGATAATTGGGCGGGATAGCGATCGCCTAATCCTTGTAATTGAATTAATTCTAATAGTTCCTCAACTTTTTTCTTAATTACTGGCGATTTTTGCTGGCGAATTTCTAGACCAAAAGCAATATTTTGACGGACAGTTAAATGTTTAAATAGGGCATAATGTTGGAAAACAAAGCCGATATTTCTCCGTCTAGGATCTAGATGAGTGGTATCTTGTCCATTAATAATAATCGCGCCACTGTCGGGAGTTTCTAATCCCGCAATTGAACGTAATAAGGTAGATTTTCCCGATCCCGATGGTCCGAGGAGGGCGACTAATTTACCTTCAGGAATGGTTAAATTGATATTATCTAAAGCTTGAAAGTTGCCGAAACGTTTAGAAACTTGCTGGATGGTAATACTCATATTTTAGGTTAATTGTAGTTAAGTAAGTAGGTGGGTGGAATTAAATATAAGATGAACGGAGGTTGGGTTGAAGTATGAAACCCAACGCCCTCATAATTTTTAGGTTTTTTGTAGTTATGTAGTGTGAATTTTGTGGGCGGTTTTACGTTCGAGAATTTCTTTGATAATTAAAGTAACTCCCGCTAGTAAAGCTAGAATAGCCGCCGCACTAAAAGCGGCAGGAGTGAGATAATTTTTATAAGCCTGTTCTACGAAAATTGGCAGGGTGGCAGTTCTGCCTAAAATACTGCCAGAAACCACAGAAACCGCCCCAAATTCTCCCATCGCCCGGGCATTAGTTAACAGCACTCCGTACATCAATCCCCAACGAATATTGGGTAAAGTTACGCGCCAGAAAATCTGCCAATCATTTGCCCCTAAAGTGCGCCCCGCTTCCTCTTGTTCTAAGCCAATTTCTTCTAAGACTGGGATAACTTCTCTAGCGACAAAAGGCATAGTAACAAATATAGTTGCTAATACCATTCCGGGTAAAGCAAAAAGTATTTTTATATCGAAAAATTCTAGAAAAGAACCTAACCAACCATTGCGCCCATAGAGCAGTACAATCATTAAACCCGCTACCACAGGAGAAACGGCAAAAGGTAAGTCAATTAAACTAATTAATAACGTTTTGCCACGAAATTGATTGCGAGCAATTACCCAGGCTGCACAAAGTCCAAAAATTGTGTTTAAGGGTACAGTAATTAGGGCAATAATTACTGTTAATCTTACCGCTTCGATAAAGTCAGAAGTTCCCGCCGCTTCTAAAAAAGCTTGGAATCCATTGCGAAAAGCATAGTAAAATACTGCCGCTGCTGGAATAAAAAGCAAGAAGGCAAGATAAACAAGGGCGACGATAATTAATAGGGGTTTGTAATCCCATTCTTTCGTTTTAGTTAAGGCTTTTGGATTCTGCATTTTTGATCTGTCTCCAGTCATACTCTAATGTTTTTTTACTCTTTACTTAACTCTGTATTTTTGCCCCCATTGCTGCAGGAAATTAATTACTACTAACATCAGTAGGGAAACCAGTAATAAAACCATGCCGATTACTGTCGCCCCTGTGTAATCATATTCCTCTAGTCTTTGGAAGATTAAAACTGGGGCAATTAAATCCTTAAAGGGGATATTAGAGGAGATAATAACTACAGAACCATATTCACCGATCGCTCTGGCAAAACCGAGGGCAACTCCTGTTAAAATAGCCGGTAGTATTGTGGGAAAAATCACTAGCCAAAAGATTTGCCAAGAGGAAGCACCTAAAGATAAAGCCGCTTCTTCTACTTCTTTTTCCATTTCCTGTAAAACCGGCTGTAGGGTGCGGACAATGAAGGGTAAAGCGATAAATAACATCGCCACAAAAACCCCTAAAATGGTAAAGGATATCTTAATGCCAAAGGGGGCAAAAAATTGACCGATCCAACCGTTATCACTGTAAACTGTGGCTAGGACTAAACCAGCAACAGAAGTGGGTAAAGCAAAGGGCAAATCTACACAAGCATCGACAATTTTTTTACCCGGGAATCGATACCGCACTAATACCCAAGCGATAATAGTGCCAAAAACTCCGTCAATTAATCCGGCGATTAAGGAAGTAAAAAAAGTGACTTGGTAAGCGGATAAAGAAATCGGTAAAGTGGCGATGCGCCAAAATTCGGCAAAACCAAGAGTTAGGGATTTAGCAAATAATGCCGCTGCCGGTAAAACCAACAAAACCACTAGATAACTAATGGTAATTACCCAAGGAATAGAAACTTTTTTCAGGGGTTGACTGGGAGATAAAGATAATTGTGGGTTAGCCATTGTTAATTATTGCTAAGTAAGTAGTTCCAATTAAATAGAAGATAAATTTTGCCTTTGATCCCCCCTGCCCCCCTTGATCAGGGGGGTGCCGATCCCCCCTGCCCCCCTTGATCAGGGGGGTGCCGATCCCCCCTTAATCCCCCCTTGATCAGGGGGGTGGGGATCCGCCTTGATCAGGGGGGGTGCCGATTAGAGATTACCAATTGTCCGCTTCTTCAAGAACTTGTGCTGAATCATACCAAACTTCTACATCTAAATCTGCCAGATAGGAAAGGGCATTTTCTATCCCTTGGGAGTTGCCTTGTAGTTGTAGATCGAACCAGCCATCTTGATTATTATTGGCAGCTAACAAAGCGGAAAATATATTCACTTTTAGACCAGGAAAAGAACCTAAACGTGCTATAATAGGCTCGTTAATATATTGTTTAGGAATGCGAATTTTTATTCTTCGGGAAGTGGGGCGATCAAGTCCAGATTGATCGAGATGTAAGTCACTTTGGGGATGATTAATAGTTTGCCATTGAGGTTGATTGTCCATGGTTTTTCTCCTTTAAGATTTACCAGCTTTAGTCAAAATTTTATCGAAGACGGCTCCACTATCAAAGAATTGTTTTTGTACCTGATCCCAACCTCCTAAATCCTGCACGGTAAAGAGATTTTTTATCTGAGGAAATTTACTCTCAAACTCTTTAACTATCGTCGGTTCAACGGGACGAAAACCCACCTGAGCAAATTCCCTCTGTGCCTCTGGGGTAAATAAAAACTGCACAAAAGCCTCGGCCACTTTTCTCGTACCTTTTTTATCCACATTGGCATCAACAACCGCCACGGGATTATCAATAGAAATGTTGTAATCAGTAGGAACAATGTAAGCTAACTTCTCACCTTTTTGATTAGCGAGAATCATCTCGTTTTCGTAATTAATTAGCACATTTCCCTGGCCTTGTTTAAAAAACACATCACTAGATTCGCGAGCGTCTCTAGGTAAAACTGGCGCATTTTTAAACACTTTTTCGACAAAAGTTTCCGCCGCTTCTTCACTACCTCCTGCTTGCGTCACCGAACCCCAAAGAGCGAGAAAATTCCAGCGCGCTCCGCCAGAAGTCTTGGGATTAGCGGTAATAACTTTAATATTATCCTTGGCTAAATCTGACCATTGATTAATTTTAATATTGGCATCGCGAGGAACAAAAGCCACCACAGATTTATGAACAATAGATTCATTCGGAGCTTCTTTTTCCCAACCGGGTTGAATTAATCCCGCTTGCTCAATTTTCTTGGTATCCAAAGCTAAAGCCAACGCTACCACATCCGCTTCTAAACCATCGATAACGGCGCGAGTTTGGGAACCGGAACCACCATAACTCTGTTCAAAAGTTACTTTTTGCCCCGTTTTTTGTTGCCATTCCTCGACAAATTTGGGAATGATTTTTTCGTAGGCGCTTTGGGTAACAGCATAGGAAACAAGCGTCACAGTCACGGGTTTTTGGCTGTCATTGCCGCTATTGGTGGGGGATGAGGTACAAGATGCCAGCATTCCTCCCGTCAGGACAGTTGCCATGAGTAGGGATAAACAAGACTGGGATGACGGCATCGGCGGCGCTCCTAAGCTTTACTCTGAGGTTGTATCTGTTTTCAGGTCTGCTTTAATCTTACAGCACAGGAAATAAAATTTCAATACATTTATAAAACAAATTGGGAATAAGGCGATAACAAGGGAAACTGTGAGAAGATAAAATCAGTGCTACATCTAGGTTTGAGACTATGGGCAAGAGCGTCAAAGCCAAAAAAACAACCCTCCTACAACAACTGATTAACCAGAGTTTTCTCTTTCGCGGACTAGAGGAAGCTTGGTTAAGTCAGTATCTCGATGCCGACAATCTCAAGCTAGAGAGGCTATTTTCCAATCGTCCCGTCTATACGGCTTTTCTCCCCGATGAATTTCTAGATGTTTTGTATGTGATTTTGGATGAGGGTGTAATCGTTGTCCGCAGCACTCCCCTCGACCGGATTATTGCCATTACCTACCCTGGCGGCTGTTTTGGTATGAGGAGTTTACCCTTTAGTTATGGTTTAGCCAGTCGTGCCTTTCCCTGTTTGGTGGAATCCTATAAAACTACCCACGTCCTGAAAATTCCCTTATCGTCCCTAGAAAAGATTTACAACGATAACGAAAGTTTTCGTCAACGGTACTGTTTTTTATTTGAATTACAGCAAAAATTCGAGTATCATCTGCTTAATTGTAGTAGCTATCCACCCCAAGCTGTAGCCACTTTACTGAGAGCTTTAATCTATCAAGAAAGAGAATTAGGCAGTCAACCAGATGCCGAAAATATCTATACTTTTGATTTATCCGTCGATGTGATTGCTCGCGCTTGTCAACTCAATCAACGCACCGTCGAACAGGTATTAAAAGGATTGCAAAACGTGGGATTAATTGCCTCAGAATCGACGGGGGATTTAATTCGGGTACTGGATGCCGAGGGGTTAAAAGAAGTTTACAGTGCCACCAGAGATAAAGTTAATTGGTGGCCCCTAAGATAAGCAGGTTTGGCCCTATTTATTATTGCAATTGACAGCGCTTTAAGGCATCTTCGGCAGCCGCTTTGGTGGCATCCTGTTTCCGTTTACCTTTACCTGTACCGTAGAGAAGGTTATTAACCCGCACTTCGGCGGTAAATTCCCTAGCGTGGGGCGGTCCGGTAACATCGATGATCGCATATTCTGGATTAGAGGCGAAATTAGCCAGCGCCCACTGTTGAAAGAGATTTTTAGCATCGATAAAAGATGGCGATTC
>NZ_JAPZSR010000421.1:0-1216 GCF_027531875.1 Microcystis sp. LE19-84.1B
CCTTGAACTGTACGTTCTAATTTTAAGTCACGGTTGACCGCAGCAAGGGCTTCAAACTGTTCAAGGGTGATAGAGAGAGCGATCGCCGTAGGAATTTCTAAGGAGAGGGTTTCGGGTGAGGTAGTAACTGCTAACATAGTCCTTTGATCAGGTGCAACTTATACTATTAAAGATTATTTGTCAAGTTTCTGCACAGAATTCCTGAGCTTGCGCTGAACAAATTCCCGATTTTTTTGGGAAACTTCCACCTCGATCGGGTGGGTTAACTAAATAACAGGTTACAATAGCGAATAATTAACTAAATTTACCTAAAAACCATCGATCGTGTTCTACGCTATTGATTAACGCTTTGCTTTGTTGGGCATTATCTTCATCGATAAAATACCAAACTTTAATTTTAAGGAAGATAGTCAGAATCAAGGATTTCTGCAAGGGCAAAGGGTGATTCAATCGGGAATAAATCAGCAGGGAGTTGATACTTTCTGACAGTATCTTCTCTGGCTGCGTAGAAATCTTCTTGATAAAGACTTTTACTTGAGGAGACTAAAGACTTTTCGATGCTCATTTGATGATGACCTAGAAAAAAGAATTCTTAGATAATTTAGAAGCGAATCCCCGATCTAAAAAAGATTGGCAGAATATCGCAGGATGACCCCTTAAAACATCAGAGCTTTAAATTTAAGCTAAAATTGGGTAAAACATCTTCACCCGATAAATCAGTGGGATTTTCTAAGATATCTACTTCCTTTCCTTGACGATAAATTTCAACTTGCCGATTCTGGGGATCGATTAACCAGCCTAACCTTGCGCCATTGTCCCTATATTCGAGCAGTTTTTTCTGTAATTTGTCAAGACTATCAGATTCAGAGCGCAATTCCACCACAAAATCGGGACAGAGGGGAATAAATCCCTTTTTCTGTTTAGGGGTTAAAGATTCCCAGCGTTCTCGACTCACCCAAGATAGATCGGGAGAACGAATCGCCCCATTTGGTAGTATAAATCCGGTGGAAGAGTCAAACCCGACTCCTAAAGCTTCATTTTCTTCGCACCAGCGACCCAGTTGAGTCGTTAAGCTAAAATTACGCTGTCCTGATTCGCCACCTGTCGGGGGATTCACGATTAATTCTCCTTGAACTGTACGTTCTAATTTTAAGTCACGGTTGACCGCAGCAAGGGCTTCAAACTGTTCAAGGGTGATAGAGAGAGCGATCGCCGT
>NZ_JAPZSR010000372.1:0-25067 GCF_027531875.1 Microcystis sp. LE19-84.1B
GAACCCTTATATAGAAAGGCATTTAGCGATTTTTGTCAATTGTTTTTGCTCTAGAGCGAACTAATCAATTAAGTCTCTTGCCAGATAAGGATTTAGTCGATTTATGCCCCCCTATCGAACCATACCAAGTAACGAAGAACCGACTTTTTCAGCAAACCCTAAATAAGCTAAGACGTATTTAAACCGCTTATTCTTAGATTAGCCGAATCTCCCCCCCCCTTGCCCCTCCAACCCCCCCGATGTCGGGGGGGCAGGGGGGGTTTGCCTTTTGCCTCGTCTCAACAAGCAATTTAAATTACGAACAGCTTAGTTGCGTCATTAGGATACTTCAATCGCGGTAAAATCCACTCGCTGATATAAATCTGTCAGGGATATTTGAAAATCTAGAGAAAACAAAGTTAAAATCGCTTCTTGATCGTGATAATCCCGAAATGCCCAATGATCGCCTCTTTTATGAAATTGTTCTATATAATAACCATATTGATCGATTAAAATATATTCTTCAAAACTATTAAGAGAACGGTAAAATTTAAACTTATCACCCCGATTATAGTCTTGAGTAGATTTTGATAAAACTTCGATAATCACCTGTGGATTGGTAATCGTATCGGTGCGTCCTCTTTCAAGAATTGGTTCTCCCTTAACGATCATAATATCGGGATAGGTGTACACATTATAGGCGGGTATTGCCAAGCGTAGATCGGTGATAAATATATCATAGGCTTGATTCTGGATAGTTAAGGGAAATCTTCTGTAAAAATTTCCCGCAATGCGATTATGGTTAGGAGTTCCCCCAGTCATAATAATAATTTCTCCATCTCGATACTCGTGTCTGTCGGTGGCAGTTTCCTCTAGTTGAAAGTATTCTGCGACTGTGTAGCGTTTCTCAGTGGTTGCGACCATATTGCCCCCTTGAAAGCAAAGCTCTGTTTTTATAATAACCTGTTTTCTGAAAAGGTAAGTAGCTGGTTATAATTAAATTAAAAATGGATTTTAGGTTCGATCCCCCCTGCCTCCCTTGATAAGGGGGGTGTCTGATAATTTTTAACGCCTACCTACTTACAATTATCGGTTTTAATCAGGTGCTGACTGCTGTATAAATATCGAGAGACCTGGTTAACCAAGTCTCTTCAAAGTGGGTGGGATTATTGTTGCTAATTTGCTAATCAGGTTGGGATAATTTGAGGATAGCGCCGGTGACTTTCATGCTTTCTTGATAAAGCACATCTTGGCCCCAACGCTGTAACTGTTTACCTAGAAGAGTTTCTGTTTTTTGGTCTTCCAGATGGGACACTTGTTCAATGCGGCAAGATTGGGCCCCTCCCGAAGCTTCCATCCGCATACAGCCGGTAGTTCCCGAACAAATTACCGTACAACAATCGGCGTGAAGATTAGTAGAACTGAGTTTAATACTAATCAGATCCCCTTGTATCTCACCCCAATCGGCCACGGGAATACCGGCTAATTCCGCCTCAATTAAACGCTGGTCCTGACCGAGGAAGCTAATCCGATGAATAGCGTAATCTCCCGACTGGTGAGTATATCCCACCGGTCGCCATTGTAACCGGCTGGCCATCCAACCGAGGAACATAAAAGCTTGGCAAGGATTGCCCTTTTCGTAATCAATAGTGATGCGATCGACTTCCAGAATAGCATCCCGGCGCTCCGGTGGATCAAAAGCCTCGGCGGTTAGTTCTTGCCAAGGAGCGAGACGACTCCAGTTTAGGTCAGCTAATGGTACATCTGTTGCTAGTAAATCCTCCACCTGCAGCAGTTCCGTTTCCGGTTCCCGAAAAGTGCTGGAATCGACGATAATCGTATCACATTGACTGGCCAGACGTTTAAATAGTCCATATTCGCCATCGGGACTGGCTTTCCACCAGAGAAATTTGGGCAAACTGGGAATAGTTAACTCGGAAATAATGCCGCCAATTCGTTCCAAAGCTTCCGCTGTACCGCTTAAAGTAACGTATTCACAGCAAACTAAAGTGTTCTGACTACGTTTGTTAACGGGACAATAGGCAGAAACGGAGGCTTTCACCCCTTCATCGGCCTCGGCGGTGGGACAGAGGGTAATAATGCGACAGGGATTGGAAGCGGCGATCGCATCTGCCACCCCAATCGCATCCAAATCGGCGGCGTACTGACGATGATTAGCCGCGTCCTCGGCGTTTTTTTCTGCTTCCCAGGCTGCCCTTAACCGGACGACAAATTCATCGCTAGAAAGTCCAGTTACTTCTAGTCCTAGGTCCTTCTGGGCGACTTTGATGGCGGCGTGGGTCCGCGGACCGGCAATACCATCAATCGGGCCGGTGTAATAGCCGAGAAGGGTTAACAATTCCTGTACCGCATCGGGTTCATAGACAATAAAGCTAAAGGTGGTGGCCCGGGTGGCGGCCATCCCATCCTCATTATTATTATAGGATTGCCAGATATCGCGCAGTTCCTGCTCGATCACATCGATGGAAACATCTTTTGGTGCTTGCAGAGAGACAATGGGGGGGCTTTGGGTAGTCATGTCAGTTATCAGTTATCAGTTATCAGTTATCAGTTATCAGTTACCAGTTATCAGTTACCAGTTACCAGTTAAGTAGGGAGGCACAATTATTTGTAGGATGGGTTAGCGGTAGCGTAACCCATGCGGGCGTTGGGTTTCATGCTTCAACCCAACCTACGTTCATCTTATATTTAATTTCACCCACCCACTTATCAGTTATCAGTGATTCAGTTACCAGTTATCAGATGTGAGTTACCAGTTATCAGATGTGAGTTATCAGTTATCAGATGTGAGTTTTTAGTTTACTGTTTACTGCTCACTGATTACTGTTCACTGTATTAGAGTCGTCGCCAACGACGGCCATCGCGGTTAAGGAGAAATTCCGCTTCTGTGGGTTCCCAGGTACCCGCTTCGTATTGGGGTACGGAGGCAGGATCGGCGGGAGCGTCCCAAGCAGCGAGAGCGGGAGTAACGATGCGCCATGCTTCTTCTACCTCGTCAGAACGGGTAAATAGGGTTTGATCTCCCAGCATAGCGTCTAACAGTAGGCGATTATAGGCATCGGCGCTGGTGACACCGAAGGAGGAACCATAGCTAAAGTCCATTTCTACCGTGCGTGTGCGTAATTCCGACCCCGGCATTTTCGCCTCAAAACGGAGGGCAATACCTTCGTTAGGCTGAATCCGCATACTCAGTACATTTGCATTAGTTTGTTGGGCTGCCGATTGGAAGATTAATAACGGCACATGGCGGAATTGGATGGCAATCTCGGAAACTTTTTTGGGCAGACGTTTACCAGTACGCAGATAGAAGGGGACACCTTGCCAACGCCAGTTATCAACGATTAATTTCATGGCCACATAGGTGGGGGTGGTCGATTCGGGATTAACCCCCGGTTCTTGCCGATAGCCCGGAATGGGTTTTCCTTTCATCCAACCGGCTTTATACTGGCCGCGGATGGCGGATTTTTCTAGGTTATTAATATCGGCCAGGTGAGTCGCTTGTAGGACTTTGACTTTTTCGCCACGGATACTATCGGCGTTAATAGCGTTGGGTGCTTCCATCGCCGTCAAGCAGAATAACTGCATCAGGTGATTTTGCACCATATCCCGCAAAGCCCCCGATTTTTCGTAATATCCGGCCCGATCCTCCACTCCCACGGTTTCGGCCACGGTAATCTGGACGTGATCGATAAATTGACGATTCCAGAGGGGTTCAAAGATGGCGTTAGCAAATCGGAACACCAATAAGTTTTGGACGGTTTCCTTGCCCAAATAGTGGTCAATGCGATAAACTTGGTTCTCCTGACAAACCTCTTGTACGACTCGATTGAGAACTTGGGCAGAACTGAGATCTTTGCCAAAGGGTTTTTCGATCACTAACCGGTGTTTAATTGGGTCTTTCAGCATTCCGGCCGCGCCGAGGTTTTTAAGACCGGGGGGAAAGAAATTAGGAGAAACCGCTAGATAAAAGACTCGATTGCCGCGAGTTCCCCGGATTCCGTCTAATTCTTCTAGAAAGACTTTCATTTTGGCGTAACTTTCTGGGTCGTCCATGTTGCCGGGGAAATAGTACAACCCTTGGGCGAAGTCTTGCCAATATTCCTCACTACCAATCCCGTCGGAAAATTCTTCGATGCCTTGGCGCATCTGTTGGCGAAAATAATCATGACTCCACTCTCGGCGCGCTGTACCGACGATGGTTAATTCGGCCGGCAGTCGTCTTTCCCGTTTCAGTTGATAGAGAGCAGGAACCAGTTTTCTTTGGGTTAAGTCTCCTGATGCCCCAAAAATGACTAAAATTAAGGGTTCTGGGGTTCTTTCTTGTCGCAATCCCACTCGGAGAGGATTTTCGAGCAGCTTTACCATAGGATTTTGTCTAGCCGAGGTGCATTATTTCCCAGTCTAGCGGGAATACTCGACGGCATACCTAAAGTAAAAATTAACAAGTGGGTGGGTGGAATTAAATATAAGATGAACGTAGGTTGGGTTGAAGCATGAAACCCAACGCCCGCATGGGTTACGCTACCGCTAACCCATCCTACAAATAATTGTGCCTCCCTACTTAACCACAATCAGTAATCAGTGATCAGTAATCAGTAATCAGTAATCAGTGATCATATTAAATCTGGCTATTAAAGACTGATTATTTATTCCCCCTTTTGCATGAGTGCCTAGGCCTTTTTGAAGTCAAAAAGTTCTGGATCCGGGAGTGGTCGGGGGGAAAATTGGGGGACTTTTTCCATGAAAATTAGGTAATTGACCACCCAAAAATGGGTGAAACCCCACAACCTACTCCTAGGAAAAACTTTTTGCCGCAAACCCTACTTATTTTTTGGCGGTTTTAACACAATCGAGGGTACGGACGATCGCAGCAGCCGCATAGTTACGACGGGCGGGATCATTTGGTACAAAAGCACTACCCTGTTCGTTCAAGGGAGAGGCCACACCGCAAAATCCCGACATCTGGGTAATTAAATCGGCGGCCCAATGACCGGAAGTATCGGAAAAATTGACGGGGGTTTTAGTTTGGGCTAAATTAGGGGCTTGTTTTTGCTGAGTTTTCAGGTAGGTGGCGGCCTGTTTGAGAATCGCCATCAATTCGGCCCTGGTGATGGGGTCGGTGGGACGGAATTCGCCGTTAGCTTTGCCGGCAACAATACCATTGGCCCGGGCCCATTGGATTTTTTTGGCACTCCAACGCGTCGCGTCCACATCGTTAAAACTGCCGCTGCCGGGGGGAATCTCTTCTAGGTTAATTTTGGTGACAGTTCCCATCCCTTCAATAATCATCGAGACGAATTGTTCCCTGGTGACGGGATTTTCGGGGCGGAAGGTGTTATCTTCTTTAAAACCGGCCACTACACCAATAGCGATCGCTTTTTCAATCTCAGTTTTATAGATATCGCCGCTAATATCCTGAAAACTGGCCCCGGAAGTGGGGGGGGGAGTGGTTTCGTTGATGGGGGGTCTGCCGGCGGCTGCGAGAACTTCCGCTTCTTTGCCGCTAAAGTAGAAGTGGCCTAAACTTTTGCCTTCAAAGGTACGACGGCTAAATCTCCAACCCGGTTCGAGGATAATTTTCATAAATCCTGTTTGCATTCCTCGGGTTCTTCCCACCACTAATTCCGGTCTGCGCGCATCCCGGGGAGTTCCCACTAAGTATAATTCGCCATTGCGTTCCACAATACGCAGGATGTAATCTAGCCCAAAATCCCGGCCATCGAGACGGATAGAATAACCATTACTATCGGTGGCGCGGCGACAAATGCCGGTAAAGTCAAAGTTGAGGAGCAGCGGGTCAATCATGACCGGATTTGAGCCGCTTTCGCTCCAACACTTCTGTTTTCCCGGAATTTGTTCCAATACTAGCAGGTCAAATTTATTACCTCCGTAGGGACGAGCGATCGCTATTACCTGGGTCTGCTCGATGTCCTGTTCGTCAAAGTTGACCGCGGCTGTGGCAGTTATGCCCAAGGTCATTAGGGCGGTTAGGGCGATCGATAATCTGGCTTTCATAATCTTTATCTATAAGACGATTTTTGCAGTAAAAATAGACGTGCTAGTCCCAATATTCTAAGACTGAATACTTCTGGTTGTTGTTCCAGACTGCGCCGGATTGTTGTCTGTCCGCACAAGTTTTCTCTCAATCTTCAATTTCCGAACCTATTGATCCGAGCAATATTCTGCTTGAACTGGTGGGGTGATCAATATTAATTCGGTTGACTGTTGAAGCTAGGCAGATTTTGGCGGATTGTTGAAAATTTTAGCCAGCCATTCGAGTCTTAGGCTAAGATGGGGAGAGAGGCTTTAATTGGCCGCAGCCCTTGACTTCCTCACAGGATTTAAGCCCAATAATTGCCTAAAAAATGGCAATTAATCGATTGAGGGCTATCAGTGCCGCGGTGAATTATCATAGTTCAATAGCTCTGGTGAGCCGTTGCCCTTTCTTTGGTGTGTGTGAGGTAAACAATTATGAGTAACTCCCCTGGCGATCCTTCTCCTCGTCCTAATCTTTTTCTGAGTATCGGTCGATTTTTACGCCGGCCTTCTACTTTAATTGTCGGGGGAATTACTCTCCTAGGAATTACCTCCCTTGGCTATTTTACGACTCGTTATTTAGTTTATGAACGTCTCCCCCCAATTTTAGATAATATCTTCAGTGAAATGCTGCACAGACCCGTCAGGGTAGGTAAGATAGAGGGTTTTTATTTTAATCGCATTCGTATCGGTAAATCGCAAATTCCAGCTACGGCCAATTCTGCCGATAGTTTATCCATTGATGCGATCGAATTGGGATTAAATCCGCTGCCCTTACTTTTAGGTCTGCCGCTGCCGGTTGATGTCAAGTTAATTAATCCCAGTATTTATCTCGATCAGGATAAAAATGGTCAATGGCTCGATAATTTAGAAAAAATATCTAGTAACTTTGAGCGGGAGGCACCTATTAAGTTAAATCTGGGTGTTCAGGTGGAGAAGGCAGCTCTCACTATCCAACCCTATGCCCTGAAAAAACCGATAGAAATTAAGGCCGATGGTCAGGGAAGATTCATCGATAATCAAAGGCAGCCTCTCACCTACGATCTTAGCGCAGAAATCCTCAAAAGTCAAGTAAAAATTCAAGGAGAAACGGCGTTAAAAACGGGGGAAAGTCAAACTAATCTTCAGATTGATCGTTTGAATTTAAGTGAACTATTAACTTTAATTCCTAATCGCAATTTCCAATTAAATCAAGGACAAGTAAATGCTAATATTGCTCTCAATATTCCCAGTTGGGCTAAGCTAAATAAAACCGAAGGAAATGGTAATTTTCAGGTGACGGATGTAGCGGGAAAATTCCAACCTTTTCAGTATCCAATTAAGCTAAATACTAAGTTAAATTTACAGGGAGATAAAGTATTAGTTGAACAAGCGATCGCAAGTATTGGCAAGATTAAAACTGAGGTGAGAGGAGAGGTAAATTGGCAAACCGGTTATCATCTCAAGGTCGCTCTAGAATCAGTGGATTTACAACAACTTTTAAGAATTATTTATCTGCAATCACCTCTAGATTTACGGGGAGAAGCACGCTCTACTTTTCAAGTGACGGGAAAACTAGATCAACCTCTAATTACAGGAACCGTTAGCAACAGCAAACCGATTATTTTTGAGCAAATTCCTATTCAATCAATAACCAGTAATTTTCAAACAAATCTCAATCGTCTTAATTTAGACAAAATTCAAATTAAACCCCTCGCAGGTGGAGAAATTAAAGGGGAAGGAAAATTACAGTTAAATATTCTGCAATCCCTGCAAAACAATCAACCTCTTGACGGTACAAAAATGCCGATTAATTTGAATTTACAAGCCAATTTTCCCACGAGAAAAATTTTATCTCAATTGGCAACAATTCCCGCTCAAATTAATATAAGCGATCTGCAAGCTAAGATTAAAGCTAGAGGGAGTTTAGGACTGCCACAATTATTAATTAATTGGCAAATACCCAGGGTTAATCAGTCAGGATTAATCAATGTTGCTGGGGAGGGCAAAGTATTTTTAGGGGGCAACAAAATCAATTTAACCGATACGGTCATTAAAACAAATGGCGGCAAACTACAGGTTAATGCTAATAGTGATTTTACTAGCAAATTAGTCCAGGCAAAAATCACGGGTAATAACTTTTTATTGACTCCTTTTGTGCCTATCGTTTGTCAATATTTGGATAGTATTTGCCCCTACCTAAAAACCTTAGAACCCTTAAATTTAGAGACAGCTAATATTCAAGTTAGTGGCAAAATTGACCAAATCAATGTTAATACCTTAAACGGAATTGCTAACTTAGGAATTAGCAGTAAACAAGGCACAATTTTAGTCAATAGTCAAGTATCGCAAGGAAATTTTCAGGCTAAAGCTGTCTTAGCGGGATTGCCGATTAATTCCCTATTGCCTAACTTACCAACTCAGGTTAAATTACTGCGATCGCAAGTTAATTTACAAGGTTATTTAGGGGAATTGCTGAAGAATAAAAATAATATTTTCAGCAGTTGGCAAGGTCAAGGAAATCTGGATTTATTAGTAGATAATAATCCTTTAATTGCCACAGCCAAACTAAACCAAGGTTTCCTGACAGGAACAGTTAATACCAGTGGAATTAGTCTCAATAATTTTACAGAAAATTTAACAGTTCCCGTTAGTTTAGGCAGGGCAAAAATTAACTTTGCTGGTAGAATAAATTCTCTGATTAGTGGTAGTTTAACGGATTTAAAAACTTGGCGCGGAGAGGGAGATATACAGTTATTTGTCAATAATCAATCCCTGAGAACGACAACCCAACTGGAAGAAGGTATTTTAAGCGGTATAGTTAATACGGCTGGCATTAACTTAAATCCGTTTTTACCCAATATAAATATTCCTGTTAGTCTAGGAAAAACCCAAGTCAATTTCACGGGTGCAATCAATAATTTACTAGCGGGAAAAATCCCTAATTTGTCCAGCGTCAATGCTAGGGTAAATACTCGCTTATTAGTAGATAAGAATCCTATTAATACTGATATTCAGTTAAACAAAGGTATTTTTAATATTCTGGGTAGCTTAGAGCGTTTTCAGACTAATGTTCCCCTAGCGTTGAATATTGACCAAACCAGTTTTCAAGCAACAGGAAATGCCCAAACTATTTTCGACTCTCTGCTAGAAAAACGACTCAACTTAGGCAGTGTCAAAGCAGTTTTTAACTCTCGTATTCATGTAGCCAAAGGAGAGATTAAAGCTAAGGCACGACTGAATAATAACTTCTGGCAAAGTGATATTATTGCCGCTAATCTTGATCCCGCTGCCCTACTGGGGCAATTGGGGGGAGTAAAATCAATCTCGATTCCTAACCTAGATTTTAGTGCCAATTTAGCGGGAAATATTCAAGAAATTTGGCAGGGAGTAACAGCAATTCAGGTCAATAATCTTTCGGCACAGTGGGGAGAAAATAGCTTTGATGTGCGAGGAAATATTCTTTTAGCTAATCTTACCAGTCAACCCGATATCGCTGAGGTTAACTTAAATCTACAGGCAAAAACCGACCTTGCTGCTGTACCGCTAACTCAGATTATATCGCTTTTACCAATTGATTCTAACCTAAAACCCAAAGAATCGACACTAACAGGGATAGGAGAATTTCAAGGACAAATCACGGGGAAAAATCTCTTAACTGCTTGGCAAAAAGTGGGAAATATACAAATCAAAGGGGATATCAATTTAGCTAACTTTAGCATTAATGAGCGACTCTTTGAACCTATCTTAAAAGGAACAATTCAAGCGGGAATCGGTCAAAATATTAGTTTAAATCTGCGGGGAAATCAGGACATTATTGACCTAACTTTCGATCCTTGTCAACAAAATAATTGTCTGCTGCCCTATCTTCCCTTAGGGATAAATATTCGCCAAGCTTTTGGAAATAAGACTCCTTTTCTAGCAACAGCTATACGAAGCGGAGAAAATTTAAATGTTCAGATTGCCAATTTTCCCCTAGAAATCCTGAAAATATCTCCCACGGCAGCCTACAATATTCCGGGGATTATTGCTGGACAATTGAGTGCTAATCTAGACATCAATTTATTTAACTTACAGGGTGAGGGACAACTAGAGATTAATCAACCTAGTTTAGGTAACTTAATTGGGGAAAAATTAACGGCAAATTTGGTTTATCGGGATTCTATAGTTCAACTGCAAGCGGGGAATTTACAAGCGGGTGCAAGTCAATATAATCTGCAAGGTTTATTTAATTGGCAAACCCAAGCAATAGAAGCTAAACTCAGGGTAGATCAAGGTTATATTCAAGATTTATTATCAGTTGCTAGTATCTATGATTTAACCAGTTTAATCAACTTTTTCTCCTCAGAGAATGACCCAGCTATTCAACTTAGTCCTCTAGGAGTAGGTAATCCCGAAGCTTCCCTAGCACAACAGGTAAATTTGCGGGCAAAAATTGAAGAAATAATCCAGCAATTAGCAGGGGAAAGAGGGGTAGTCGGGATACCTTCCGAACTAGATTTTCGCGGCCGTTATCAAGCAAATATAGCCTTAACCGGGACTTTAAAAAATCCCGATCTTAGCGTACAATTTCAGGGCAATCGATGGGAATGGCGACCCCAAAGACCGACAGTAAATATTGTTAATCCTCTGGGAATTGTCACCACCGATACCCAATTAATTCCGATTGATGAAGTAACAATTAATCTTAACTTAAATCGTCAGTTGCTCAGGATAGAACCGATTAGATTAAAATCACGAGATTCTTCCGTATTTTTAGCGGGTGATTTTTCCCTAAAAAAAGTAGAGGGAAGTTTTGCCGTGGAAAATCTTTCTCTCGATCTCTTGAGAAATTTTGTGCAGTTTCCCTTAGATTTGTCCGGTAGTCTAAAAACTCAAGGACAAATTACAGGAACTTTATTAAATCCTCGTATTCAGGGTAACTTTGCCTTTATTGATGGTGCAATTAATGCCCAAAATATTAATCAGGATATAATTGGTCTATTTACCTATAACCAGTATCGTTTTGATTTCCGGACAACCTCCTCCGAATCAATCCAACTCTATGCCAGCATTCCCTATCCTCCCTTACCGGGTAATGATCAATTAAAAATCCAAGCAAAATTGGGAACCGATGCAATCAAATTGATTGAAGCTATCAGTCAAAACGCCATCGAATGGGTTAATGGTGAGGGGGAGGTAGTTCTTTCAGCGACGGGAAGATTAGATATAAAAGAAGGCTTAAAAATCAAAGATTTAGAAGCAAATGGTATAGTTACTCTCGATAATGCCGCTATCCGCAGTGTTGCTTTTCCAGAGATTTTAACCGTAAATGGCCGCATTGGGTTAACCCCTGAAAACTTAACAGTACAGGAATTACAAGGCTCGATCGCTGACAGACAAATTTCTGTGGTGGGAGTTTTACCTTTCTTTCAAGCCATCAAAAATAATCCTAATCCCTTAACAGTTAATATTCAAGAGGGAGATATAGCAATTAATGGCCTTTATCGGGGATTAATTGCTGGGAATGCCATGGTAACGGGAACAATTCAGCAACCAATTATCGGGGGGAATGTGCGTCTTTCTAGGGGTAAAGTTTTTCTTCCTCGCACCCCAGAAATTAATCAAGAAACGGATAAACCGGTGAGTCGCTGGCTGCAGCCTCTCAACATTCCTCAGACGACAAATATCACTCCAGTTTTAAATAATTTCCAAGTGTCTTTAGCGGGATTATCCATCGAACAAGAACCTTTGTATCAATTTGATTTTAGTGGTGCTTTAACCTTGAACGGTCCGCTCACTCCACTGGAGAAATTACAAACCAATGGAGTGATTAATCTCGATCGAGGACGGGTTAGCTACATCGATACTCGTTTTCTTCTTAACCGACGCAATCAAAATGTTATTGTTTTCGATTCTAGTCGCGGGTTGGGACTTTTTAATCCCTTTGTTAATATTCAACTGCGAACAATTCTCAGCGAATTTTCTCAATCTCGCGATTTTGCTATCTCCCGTCCAGGGGGAGATTTTCCTAGTAATGAAATTCCCGATGATAGCCTAAATCGCATTCAAAGGATCGATGTCACCCTCAGCGTTGAAGGGGAATTAAACCGCTTGCTACCAAATTTAGGCCGTAATATTAATGAAGTGTGCCAAATTCGTCCCGATAGTCCACCTTTTCCCCTAGAGGAAAACTATACAAATGCAGAATTACAAAAAGCTGCTAATTGTTTACAAGCAGTGGCTTTTGCTAGAGGTGAAGATGAGGGATTGCTTAATACTCCCCTAGTTAAATTAACCAGCACTCCCCCCCGCAGCCAAGGGGAAATCGTTCGACTTTTGGGGGAACAATTGCTGTCGGTTTTTAATGGTTTACAGGGGAAAAATACGGAACAATTAATTCAATTTGGAGTGGTTCAGTTGGCAATTCCCCTCTTAGCCCAGGGAGTCGTGTATGATGTGGAAAATGCGGTTAGTAATGCGATCAGAGCAACGGATTTTAATATTCTTCCCAATTTGGAAACCGTCTATCGAGTTAATTCCCAGTCTTTTATCCGCTTCTCCTACGATTACAATTTGAATGAGTTTACCGTCCGCTATCAAACCCAATTTTAAAGTAAGATTGAGAGATATAGCATAATTCAGAAGTTAGGAGACAAGGGAAAATTAGGTTATACTTCATCTTACTTGATATTCTATGATTATTCGCGAGGCTAAAGAAACAGATTTACCAACAATTATCGAGATTTATAATGCTGCTGTTCCCACTCGCAAGGCAACCGCAGATTTAAAGCCTATTTCCCTCGAAAGTCGGCGAGAATGGTTTGAAAAGCACGATCCTGAACAGTATCCCATCTGGGTAATAGCGATCGAAGGTCGGGTGGTGGGTTGGCTGAGTTTACAGATGTTTTATGGTCGTGTCGCTTACCAAAAAACGGCAGAGGTTAGTTTATATATTGCCCCCGATTATCAAGGTCGTGGAATCGGTAAATTATTAGTAGAATATGCCTTGGAGCGCTGTCCCCAATTGGGTATATCTAATCTTATCTGTATTATTTTTGCCCACAATCAAGCCAGTATTTGTCTCTTTGAAAAATTCGGCTTTCAACGATGGGGTTATTTACCCCAAATTGCCGCTCTAGACGATTTTCTGGCTGATGTAGTCATTTTAGGGAAAAAAGTCGCTTAAATAGGCAATTTCTCCATAGCTAGACTAAATTCTAGACTTAATTGAATATAAGCATTTTCTGATTCGCCTAGAGATGGTTTCTGGGTGAGAGAAAAGAGATAGTCCTCATACCAAATCTCAGAACTTCCCGCACATTTTTCATCTCTAAATAACCATTGTTGAAACACTTGTTCTCTACCATCCTGAGGGGCAACAATCTGATAAACTTTTAGCGATTTTTTAGCAATTCTCTGGCTGCCCTTGCTGATTAATTCATAACCTAACAAGTTCAAACAATTACGAATAATCGTCAGAGGACGGGAAGTATTAGAGAGATTAATCTTGGTGATAGTTTTAATCTCGTTGCGGTTTTTAATGGCGATTTCAGCCATTTTTTGTAAGTCGGCATCATGATTAGTTAATTCTCTTTCAGGATTAGCTAATAATACGGGAATTCCTAACACTTCTAACGTCCCGATAATCACTCCTAATTGACTACCATTAAAATCAGGAATAAATAAACTTCCCTGACCTGATTCTATCAGTTTACGCGCAATTAAAGCATCTCGATCGCACAAAAATTGTCGCCCAATTGTCAAAAAGTAATGTAGGCGTAGTTCTTGATACCATCCCTGATCATCTTTAATCACTAATTGCGGTGTGACGGGGATTCCATAGCGTTTGTATAGGTCATATTTCCTGATAATTCTCCTTTCTTTCACTGACTTAATTAACTGTTTTTTTAGCCAACGATATTCTGATTCCGTGATCTCGTCTGCGCTGGCAATTTCCTCGCATTCAGAACGATAATTATGTTCCCTAATTTCCTCAATTGCTTCCGTTAACTGATTATTGATTTCTAGTTCTTCTTCCTGATTCCGTTCTTTAATTCTATGACCTTCTGCTTGTAAAATTCCTAGAATTGACTGACGATAATTAAGCATATAAGCATTTACTCGCACAGCCATTTTAGCCCAACAGAGGAGAGATTCCGCTTGAAAACTTGTATCTAAATCCTCCAGAGATTCTAAATCTGATTGGTGTAGTAAGCGAATATTAACCTCCGTTAATCGGTGTCCAGAGGTGAGAAGTTTGGGAATAGAAGTGGAACCATTGCCCACCTGATTAAATCCGTAGGCTGCTGACCAAATATAACGAGGAATATTCTCCCTAATTCTCCCTAAAAATTGAGCGATAGAAGTGGGAGTCTGAATCCCCTGTGCTAAACACCAAACCGAGGTAAAGTGTTGCTGAATATCAATACTAATTCCCGTTTCGATCGCAGGACTAGCTAGAACTATATCATAGTTAAGCAACAACTGATTTAAATTGCCAATCGCTTCATAGGCATCGTGACTAGAATCTTGCAATGACTCTGAGTCTATCCGCAGAATTTTCTTCTGGGGAAATTGCTTTCTTAGATAAGATTCTAGGGTAATTGTCCCCCATTTACTGGTTAACTTTTGTGCTGACAGACAAACAAAAGGTTTTCCTCCCTCTTTAATGTGTTTGACTAAATCCTTAACTAGCTGTTGGGGAGTATTATCAGAGTAGTTATAAACTGGCCAAGCTTCTTGATAACTAGGTTTCCACTCGTTACTAATCAAGAAAGTTTCTAGTTCAATCGCCGCTAGAGAAGTTAAATAATCTAGGGAAATATCACTTAAATCAGCATCGGCAACTAGGACTTTACCCCCACTGCTGACCACAGTTTGCAGCAGGGACTTTAGGGATTTTAAAATTGCCACACGATTAGTCTTACAAGTATCCCCATTTAACCCATGCCATAGAACCTGTTCGATCTCATCGATAATAATCATAGCTCCTTGCCAATCTTCCGCTTGAAATTTAGCTTGTGATTGGGGATGGAGAGAGTCAATACATAAACCATAACCGTAAATTTGTGCCGCAGGATTATCCCTAATTTTGCTGATATAGTTTAAACCAAAGCGTTGACATAACTCCTCCACCAGTTTCACCCGATGACCGATAACTAAAACTTTTTGTTGATTGGCAATAGCCTGTTTAACTATCTTGGCTAAAAACTCAGTTTTCCCCGTACCTTTAGCCGATTTAATCGCCATTAACTGCGCTGATGTAGGGATGGCAATATCTGGCAAGTAACGGCTATTTAACTCTAGATGAGGTGGGAGAGTTAAACTATTTAAACTCGCTGCCTTCCAAATTTCCCAAGAGGTAGCTTTTTGATAGACTTGTTGGAAGTAATCTTCCCCTCGATTGATTAGTAAATCATCCACCCCTTTACCATCAGCAGCATCCCAAGTAACCACCTTTACCTCACAGTTAGCCTGACTGAATAGATAACCCATTCTCTGTAAAGCTAAATTAACCGCTTGTTGGTTCTTTGGTTTAGTTTCTTGATCAAAAACTAGATAAATCTTTCGTCTGGAATTAGCTAATTTTTCTAGCTGCGGAATTAGATGAGATTTGCCGATTCTCCTACCTAGTTCGTCCTTGGGAGTACGATAACCATTGTGAATCCCCGGTAAGGCAATTGTCACATAACCTGCTGTTAGTAATGCTCCCGCTTTTTTCGCTCCTTCCGTAAGACAAATAGGTATCTCTGGATGTTTGATTACCCAAGACCAAAAACCGAGATCCTCTTGCTTATTATCCACTTCTTCAGTTAAAATATTAATACTGATACGCTGGGCTATCCTTTGCCAAATTTTCAGGGGAACCCGCAAAGCAAAGACTCCCGTAGGGGTTTGGGGGGGATGTTCGTACTTAATCGGTTTAGCCTTATCGAAGCTTAAACGGGGAAAATCGGGCTTAAAACAGCCCCAAAGGTCATAATTACCCGTTAGTAAGTCAATTCCTGAACACCACCAACCGCCTTGACTGGTATGTTCATAACGCTTGAGAATACTATCCCTAACCCTGCCATCATTGCGTCGCGGTAATTCTTGGGAGTAGAGTAGGTATTCACTGGGAGATAACCCCGCTAAACTGGTGACATTGAGATGGATTAACTCCGCGTCCACCCCGCTACCACGCCATTCTTCTAAATATTTCATCCTTGTCCTCTACTGGCTAGACGCTATATATAGCGTTTTTGTCCTATTATTCTAGCGGTAAGCCACTAAATAGCGAAAAGAGAAATTTTACTCTCTCAGAGGTTCTCGGAGGAAATTTGACTTTTAATCCACTCTTGTCTTAGATTATCGAAAAGTTAAGAACAAATAAAGTCTGACCACAACCTCCTCAGCAGTCAAGCAGAATCGGAGCAAAAGTATTTGGTCAATCTGTTTTTGCTATCAAAGAAAAAGCTTTTTGTCAAGCATACAAAAGAACTACCTTGAGAGAGAATCGAGAATTTTTTCCAGAAAATGTCAGCCAAAACACTGTTTTTAGGGAACAAAATAATCCTGGCTATACCATATATAGAGTGATAGGATTATTTAACACGCTAGATGTTGTGTTTTCCCAGAAAATCTGATAGAATACCCTAGTACAAATAGATTAATTTGTCAAGTTTTTTAACGCCGCAATTT
Source organism: Microcystis sp. LE19-84.1B (assembly GCF_027531875.1). Classification (NCBI taxonomy): domain Bacteria; kingdom Bacillati; phylum Cyanobacteriota; class Cyanophyceae; order Chroococcales; family Microcystaceae; genus Microcystis; species Microcystis sp. LE19-84.1B. The sequence goes on from NZ_JAPZSR010000372.1 coordinate 16,678, forward strand.
CCCAATTATGCAATCGAAGCCCTTGACTACTACCGTCTCCATTCACAAAAATAACGAAGTAATACCCTTTCGTTCTACCCCTTTAGCTAATATGGGCAGCCATGGAATTAGAGTGATTCGGCGCGATGGTTCCACCACAAGCTTAAATATCGGCAAAATTCGTGACGTGGTAGAGTGGGCTTGTGAAGGCAAAAAAGTCAATTCAATCGCCTTAGAAGCGGGTTTAACCACGCGCCTGCGGGATGGGATTACCACCAGGGAAATACAGGATAATTTAATTAATTGCGCCCTAGAAATGTGTAGTCCAGAGGAACCGGATTGGCGCTATGTGGCGGGAAGATTGCATATTTGGAGTCTGTGGAAAGATACCTTAGTAGTCCGGGGTTATCAGTACGGAAATTACGAGAAAACTGTCAAAACTCAAGTTAAAAATCGGCTGTACGACGAAAGGATTCTCATCTATTCCGAAGCAGAATTAAAAGAAGCTGGTTCTTGGATTAATCCCGATTGGGACATCGATTATGATTACGCCGGGGCATTGTTAATCACTAGCCGTTATTTACTCAAAAATGAGTTACCCCAAGAGGCATTATTAACCTGTTCCTTACTGCTTGCCACTGTGGAAGAACCAGCTAATAGACTCCCCTGGGCGAAGAAATTTTATCAAGGGATTGCTCAAAGAAAAATCTCTCTTGCCACCCCAATTTTAGCCAATTTACGCACTCCCAAAGGTTCCCTAACCAGTTGTTTTATCCTCTCCATTGACGACAGTTTAGAAAGCATTTTCAGCGAGATTACTAATGCTGCCCGCATCTCAAAAAATGGTGGCGGTGTCGGGGTAAATGTAAGTAGAATTCGCTCCACTGGTAGCTGGGTAATGGGGAAAGCTAATGCTTCCGGAGGGATTATTCCTTGGATTAAATTACTCAACGATACAGCTATTGCAGTAAATCAGGGAGGAAGACGCGCCGGGGCAGTAACTGTCGGTGTTGACATCTGGCATTTAGATGTGCCAGAATTTCTGGAAATGCAGACAGAAAACGGTGATCAAAGACGCAAAGCTTATGATGTTTTTCCCCAATTAGTTATCACCGATGAATTTATGCGTCGGGTGATAACTAAAGCCGAGTGGACATTAGTAGATCCCTACGAAGTTCGCAGAAAATTAGGTATAGAATTAGCGGAACTATGGGGGGAAGAATTTGAAGAGGCTTATCGTTTAGTAGAAGCTAATTTAGATCAAGAGATTCTCCTCTATAAAAAAATCAATGCCCGGGACTTATTTAAAAGTATCATGCGTTCCCAAGTGGAAACAGGAATGCCCTACATTGCCTTCAAAGATACCATCAATCGCGCTAATCCTAATAAACACGATGGCTATATCCCCGGTGTAAATTTATGCGTTGCGGGAGAAACAAAAATTCTCACCGACCGAGGACAAATAGCAATCGCTGATTTGGTGGGGGAATATGTTAATGTCTGGAATGGATTGGAGTGGTCAGAAGTATTAGTTAAAAAGACTGGAGAAAACCAGCCTTTATTAAAGGTCAATTTCTCTAACGGAGAGGCCTTAGAATGTACTTACTACCATAAGTTTTACGTTCAGAAAAACTACAAGGGAACCGTGGAAATTGTGGAGGCAAAAGACCTCAAACAAGGAGATAAATTAATTAAATATCAGCTGCCTCTCATCCAGTCAGAAAATGACCTTGACTTTCCCTACGCCTACACCGCAGGATTCTTTTCTGGAGATGGGAGTTACGGAAACAATGGAATGCCAGAAGTTGACCTATACGGAGTTAAAAAAGAGTTACTTCCCTTATTGGCTATTCGTAACAAATATCGGGGAAATGGCTCTATTGAAAAAGGTACTTTTTGGAGAAAAGAAACCGATACCCTAGGGGTATATCATGACAGTAAACAAGATCGGATCGTCTGTAAACTCCCGTTAGATATTCCCAGTAAATTTACAGTTCCTCTCAATGGTTACACAATTAAATCTCGTTTAGAATGGTTAGCTGGTTTACTTGATGCCGATGGAACAGTTGCCCGCAATGGTTCTAACGAGTCTCTCCAGATTGCTGCTGTTAACCGGCAATTTTTGCTCGATATTCGCCTAATGTTACAGACTTTAGGAGTTGATTCCAAAGTTACTTTTATGGATGACGGTGGCTATAAATTGATGCCAAATGGAAAGGGAAATTATCAAGAATATCTCTGTCAACCAAAATATCGTTTACTGATTAATTCTGTCGGACTATTTCAACTTGGTCAATTGGGACTTAAAACCCATCGCTTACAATGGACTTTAAAAGAACCCCAACGTTCGGCCACTCAGTTTATCCGCATTGAATCGGTAGAGTTAACCTGTCGTCGAGATGACACCTACTGTTTTACAGAACCCAAGCGTCATCTGGGAATGTTTAACGGCATTCTAACAGGACAATGCACCGAATCTTTTAGCAATGTCACCCCCGATAAAACTGCCCATTGCTGTAATTTAGTTAGCCTTAATTTAGCCAATATCGACAGGGAAGAAATCGAGTCTAATTGTCAAATCGCTGTCAGGATTCTCGACAATACTATCGATCTTACTAATCCTCCCTTTGATAATGCTAAAAACCACAACGATAAATATCGCACTATTGGGGTAGGGGCGATGGGATTGGCTGACTGGTTAGCTAAACGGAAATTATCCTACAATAACCTGTCAGAAATTAGTAATTTATTTGAAGAAATTGCCTATTGGTGTACCTATTCTTCGATGGAATTAGCCAAAGAACGCGGCGCTTATCAAGCTTTCTTGGGTAGCGAATGGAGTCAAGGTAAATTAATCGGAGCAAAACCAGTGGAATGGTTTTTAAATAACGCGGTGCAACCGCAAAGATGGCAACAATTAGCCGAAGATATTCAACGATTTGGCATCCGTAATTCCCATATTACCGCCATTGCTCCTAATACTTCCTCCAGTTTGGTACAGGGATGTACTGCCAGTGTTTTGCCGGTTTATAGTCGCTTTTTCTACGATAAATGGGCAAAGGGAACCGTTCCCATCGCACCACCTTTTATTGAAGAAGCTTTCTGGTTTTATCCAGAGAATAAAAATCTCGAACAGCAACAAGTGGTAAAAGCGATCGCTACTATGCAAGAATGGATTGATACGGGGATTTCTATGGAATTATTATTCAACCTCAATGAAGGGGTTTATTTCCCCGCAGAACCCAACCGTTGTCTCACTGCTAAAGATATCTTTGATACTCTCATCATGGCGTGGGAATTGGGGTGTAAAGCGATTTATTATATCCGTACCGTACAAAAGGACAATTTTCGAGAGTCTGACGATAGTTGTTCTAGTTGCGCTAATTAAGGTTAAGATAAGTCTTATTCATCAATTAATCACACCTATGGATAAGACTTTATACGAACAGGATTACTATCTCTGGTTAGAGAAAACCATATCTTTACTAGAAAATCGCCAGTTTTCTGAGTTGGATTTAGAAAATTTAATTGAAGAAATAAAAGATATGTCCAGAAGAGAACGCCAGAAGTTAGAGAGTTTACTAACTAAACTCTTGGAACATTTACTGAAATTAACTTATTGGCAATCTAAGCGCGATTACAATAAAAACAAGTGGCGACGAGAGATTTTAAATTTTCGCATTCAAATAAAAAGAATTATTAGCAACAAAAAGGATGGAAATTATAATACAAACTTAGTATCTTACCTCACCGAGATTCTTGATCAATGTTATGAGGATGCTTGCCATCTATTCGTCGAAGGTTCTGGCATCGATAAAAGACTTTTAAGTGCTACACCTATTGGAGCAATCGACCAAATTTTAGATGAAAATTGGTTTCCTGAGTTTCTCGGAGAGGATTAAGCAATGAAGAATGATTTATACGAACAGGATTACTATCTCTGGATAGAGGAAACCATATCTTTACTAGAAAATCATCAGTTTTCTGATTTGGATTTAGATAATCTCATCGAGGAGATTAGCGACATGGGCAAAAGTCAACGACAAAGCCTAAAGAGTTATTTAACTCGGTTATTAGAACATTTGCTAAAACTGGTTTACTGGCAGTCGGAATTAAAATATAATCAAAGAGGATGGAAAAATGAACTTCGTAACTTTCGCCTACAAATTAAACAAATTATTGAAGACAGTCCCAGTTTAAAGCCCTATCTATCGGAAATTTTCTTGCCCTGTTATCGAAATGCTCGTAAATTATTTTTGGATCTATCGGGAATGGCTGAAAATTTGGTCAGTTTAGCTCCAATTTGCACTATAGAACAGGCATTAAATGAGGATTGGTTTCCTGAAATATTAAAATAATGGGGATAGTTATGGAAAAGAACTTATACGAAAAAGATTACTATCTCTGGTTAGAGAAAACCATATCTTTACTAGAAAATCATCAGTTTTCTGATTTAGATTTAGAGAATTTAATTGAAGAAATTAGCAGCATGGGTAAAAGCGAGAAACGAAGTTTAGAAAGTTATTTAACTCGCTTATTAGAACATTTGCTAAAACTGGTTTACTGGCAATCGGAATTAGAATATAATCAAAGAGGATGGAAAAATGAAATCAGGAATTTCCGTCGTGCCATAAAAAGAATTATTGCCGATAGTCCTAGTTTACAGCCTTATCTGATTGAAATTTTTGATAACTCTTTTCAAGAAGCTCGTATTTCTTTTATCGAATTATCGGGAATGGCTGAAAATTTGGTCAGTTTAGCTCCAATTTGCACTATAGAACAGACGTTAAATGAGGATTGGTTTCCTGAAATATCAAAATAATGGGGATAATTATGGAAAAGAACTTATACGAAAAAGATTACTATCTCTGGTTAGATAAAACCATTAATTTACTAGAAAATCATCAGTTTTCTGATTTAGATTTAGAAAATTTAATTGACGAAATAAAATCTATGTCTATCAATCAACAGAAAGCATTAAAAAGCAATCTGACTGTGATTTTATGGCATTTACTAAAATACTTACAAGAGCCAGAAAAACAAACCAGAAGCTGGGCATTAACCCTTTTTGAGCATCGCGAAAGAATCGAAGAAGATTTAGAAAATAGCCCTAGCCTTAAGATTTTTTTAACAGAAGAAAATTTTAAAAAATGCTATAACAAGGCCAGAAAAAAAGCCGCTATTGAAACAGGGATAAACCTAGAGAAATTCCCGAAGGATTGCCCATTTACTTTGGCAGAAGCCCTAGATTTTGAATTTATTCCTAATCAAACCATTTGACTTTTTACCGAAAACCTACTATAACCTAAAAGTGCCATAATATCCAAGTAATCATGTCCTTACATTTAGTTAATTCTTGCCATTCGATGCCCATTTCCCCGATCTTCAATCCGGCGGGAGATGATGCGATCGAAAACCGTTCGATCTGGTTTGGTAACACCACCAACCTGATGCAATTAAACGATGTCCGCTACACCTGGGCGGTGGGTTTATATCAACAAATGCGGGAAAATTTCTGGATCCCGCAACGCTTAGATATCACTCAAGACGTGACTGAATACGGGCATCTTACCGACGAAGAAAGATATGCTTATGATGGTATTTTGTCCTATCTAACTTTTCTTGATTCCGTGCAAACCTGTAATATTCCCCACCTCAAAGGTAGCGTCACTGCGCCAGAAATTAGTCTTTGTATGGCGGAACAAATTTCTCAAGAAGCCATGCACAATCAAAGTTATCAATACTTAATTGAAACAATTATTCCCTCGGATCGCAGAGGTGAAGTTTATGACTTTTGGCGCACCGATAAAGTTCTCAAGGATCGCTGTCAATTTATTGCTAGTCTCTACCAGCAATACATCGACAAACAAACTACTGAAAGCTATTTTATCGCCCTTCTTGCCGATTATTTACTGGAGAGTTTGTATTTTTATAACGGGTTAAATAATGAGGTAGCCCACTAGCATCGTGAGGTGTTAGTTAAAACTCGCCAAATTGCTGGGAAGCCCTAAAGCCCTTAGGCCAAAGCGAAGTCTGAAAAGATAAGCGTAAAGGAGCGAGAGCAGAAAAAAGTTAAGGGATTTAATAAAAGCCGTAAGGCAGCTATTAAAAACAATGGGTAATCAGCAGCCAAGCCTCTATTTTAAAGGGGAAGGTTCAACGAACAGAGGGTGAGTATCTTCTTGGTAAATACGCTATAAAAGGTTCAAGAAGATAATGGTATGTTCTAGCCCCACTCTGAAAGGATGGGTAGTTGCGTCATCTTTTTCTATAATCTCGCTTCTCGACAGCTAATGTCCGGTAGTGCTGATGTTTTCAAAATGATCAACCGGGACGAATTAAGTCACGTCCGTTTGTATCAGAAACTTATTCCCGAAGCCATGGCAACTTTTCCCCATTCTGTTGAACAGATTTATGAGATGTTCGATACTGCCGTTAAACACGAATGTCGCTGGACAAATCACATTGTTGGCAACGACATTTTAGGTATTACCGAATACAGTACCGAACAGTACACCAAATACCTCGCTAATATTCGACTGAAAGCGATCGGACTTGAGCCTTTATACAGGGAAGAAAAGTATAACAAAAGTCCCTATAACCATCTGGAACGCTTCTCCGATACCAAAAAAGAAGGCCACACCAAAGCGAACTTTTTTGAAGCAACCGTTACCAGTTATGTTATGTCTTCTGGCTTAACTGGATGGGATGAAATTTAAAATTTACGGGACAAAAATGACCCAAATCATTACCATAAAGTGGCAATTTTGTCAAAAAATTGACAAAATTTAGCAGCCTTTATATAAAAGGAAGAAATTAGTGCTAATTTCTTCCTTTTTTTGCTTAGGTAATACTAAATCTGGTTATTAAAGACTGATTATTTATTCCCCCTCTTGCCCCCGACCCCCCCGAGGTCGGGGGGGGCAGGGGGGGGTTGCCTTTTGCCCTTTGCCTCTTGTATGAGTGCCTCTTGTATGAGTGCCTAAGTGGGTGGGTGGAATTAAATATAAGATGAACGTAGGTTGGGTTGAAGCATGAAACCCAACGCCCGCATAGTTTACGCTACCGCTAACCCATCCTACAAATAATTGTGCCTCCCTACTTATCTTCACTAGAAAATTTATTTGGCACGACTACTTATTGTCATCGAAATCACATTTAACCCCAATTGACCTGAGAAAATTATAAAATTAGTGTTAATTTTCCCAAGTTGCCCTAGAATAAAAGCGTTGAAAAAACCGAGCAACTGCTGTATATTGCTTAAAAATTAACCAAAGATGACCACTACTACCGATAAACCGACAAACGATCTCTCAAAAATCTCCATGCGAGATTTAATGATCCAACTGAAAACATCTCCCGACGGTCTCACCACCAGTGAAGCAAAAAATCGCCTCAATAGCGACGGTTATAACGAGATTGCCGAGAAAAAAGTCAGCCCCCTGCTCAAATTTCTTTCCTACTTTTGGAATCCCTTTTCTTGGATGATTGAAGCGGCGGTAATTTTTTCTGCGATCGTCGGTGATTGGGTGGACTTCGTGATTATCGCCATTCTACTGGTGGCTAACGGTTTGATCGGCTACTTTGAGGAAAAAACCGCCGGGGATGCGGTGGCTGCCCTGAAAGCGCAACTCGCCCTCAATGCCGATGCCAAAAGAGACGGCAAATTCGTCTCCGTCCCCGCTAGGGAATTAGTACCAGGAGACGTGATCCGGATCAAGATCGGCGATGTGCTGCCGGCCGATGCCCGACTGCTGCCGGGGGATCCCGTCAAAATCGACCAAGCTGCCCTAACGGGGGAATCCTTACCCGTGGATCGCAGTTCTAGCGAACAAGTGTACTAAGGTTCAGTGGTGAAAAAAGGTCAAGCTGAGGCCATAGTTAACGGGACCGGCAGTAATACCTTTTTCGGTCGTACCGCTAAACTGGTAGCCAGTACCGAAAACGTCAGCCATTTCCAGAAATCAGTCCTCAAAATCGGTGACTTTCTCATCGTCATTGCCCTGATTTTAATCGCTATTATCGTTGTTTACCGTCTCTATAACGGTATTGTCGATAAACAGGGCGTAGAAGTGATCCGCTTGCTGAAATTCTGCCTCGTTCTCACCATTGCTTCTGTTCCCGTCGCCTTGCCCACAGTTCTCTCCGTCAGTATGTCGGTAGGGGCAAAGGCACTAGCGGATAAAAACGCCGTGGTGACACGCTTGGCGGCGATCGAGGAACTAGCGGGCATGAATATGCTCTGTTCCGATAAAACCGGCACTCTCACCCTAGGCTGATGAAAATCGGTGAGGTAAAGCCGAAAATTTTTATGCAGTTTTCATGTCTCCGTCCGCCGACGAAAAGACAGCCTGACGTTTTGACAGCATAGATTGTCCAAAAATCTCATTTACCCATTCCGATAAATCAAG
>NZ_JAPZSR010000272.1:0-5078 GCF_027531875.1 Microcystis sp. LE19-84.1B
GTGGTCGAGGGAATCAACAATAAACTTAAACTAATAAAACGGAGAGCCTATGGCTTTAGAAACTTTCGTAATTTTTGGGTTAGAAGTATGTTATCTTGGCATCTTGTCTGTTGATTTAGCATAAAGAGTAACGAAGAGCCCAAAATTCTGTGACGATTGTATGTCACAACTGTAAAAAAATAAGTGGCTCTAGGTGTTTTTGCTCTACGGTATTGCATCAAGTTAGGATAACATTTATTGGATTGGTGTTTACGCAACTGGTGTTGGGTTTCGTGCCTCAACCCAACCTACCAAACTACCGATAGGGAATATCTGAGGAAAAAAGTCTTTCTCGAAACTAATATCAATATTCTTTAACACTCGAAAGTCAGGAACTTGAACCCGTAGTAACCGCATTGTTAAAACTCCTGTAATCCTATCCTCTTGCTCATCTGCTTATTGTAGCTCACAGGCAAAGGTGAAACAATCTCTTATCCTACCGGCCAAATTCCGGCAGATTTTTTCAAAAAAACCCTTGACAAATCCCCGCACTTGACAGATACTTATATATGGAATGGGAATCCGTGCCTGCCTGCGAACCCTCTTTTTTTAGGTCAAATAATGCGATTAAATTTATTCCTGCTCCCTGGGGTTGAGTTCTAGCTTCAGCAGTTTGAGGAGATGGGAAATATGGCAGCTTGGATTATCGCTATTGTGAGCATAAAATCTTCCTATTTGTAGTGCCAGTTGTTCTCTATATCTTTCTGGGGGTGATGTATTGTCCTCTGGGGGTTCAACTTCTAACCAATATTGCTTCGCTTTTTTGATAGTCAACAGAGCCAGCACTAATTCCGATTGGCTATTGTCGTGGCTAACTTGATATTGTTTTTGCCAAGATAGCTGTAATTTCTCCACTTCCGATAGTTCTAGGTTTTGACAATGAGAGATTCTCCCTTTAACTCTGGAAAAATTATTTTTTAAATCGGCATCATCCTTAATTTTATCTGCCATATCAAGATAAATATTTTCTAGCCTAGCAGCGGAATTTTGATAAACAGCCGAATGTTCGCTAAGAATTGATTGAATATGAATATCGGGAAAAATAAAATAGCACTCTTTATGAATCAATCCCGTCACCCAAATTCTATGCTGTCCAACCCGATTGACTTTAATCAGTGATTTGTGATATAAGTCCTCAAAAATTTGCTCTAAATCCTTAAATGGATAGGAATCATCTAAATCTTTTAAATCTTTCTTTTGTAAGTCCAAATCGACGATAGCGAACAGTTGCTGGGGATTTAAATAAGAAGCTTCTGGGTTCTCTTCATGCAAACGCAAAAGATTAAAGTAAGTATTTAAAACATCATTTCTATCACCACAGTTTAAAAAAGTCGGTATCTTTTGTTTCCAATCCCTAGGAACACAAGCTCTATAAAAATTAGCATCGGGAAAATCTTCCATAGCTCGATAGGATTGAGGAGATAACCTGCCAGCATTTTTTTTGATTTCCCCTTCACAGAGGATGACAAATTTATTACGAATTTGACGGTTTGCCAGAATAAATTGACAATGTTCTAAAAGTTCCGTTTCCTTAAGACTCATGGGTTAGTTTCTCCATCTTTATTTCAATAGTTTTGGTTCTATCTCTTTAACATGAGCGGGAGTTAAAGCTTGACAGAGTTCATAGGAATGAGTGGCTAAGATATATTGATTGCTAGGTTCCCATTCCTGCAAGTCCTCAATAATTCTATATTGCCAGTCGGGATGGAGAGCAATCTCAATTTCATCCATCAAGACAATCGCATCTTTTATGCTACGATACTTTAGCCACAGATAGATACTTAATCGCTTCAGTTCCCCATGACTCAAATCCTCTGGATATAATTCTTCTCCGTTTGTGTCTCCTTTGAATTTAAAGGTAATCCCCGATATATCTTTATCTAAATTAATTTCTTTATCCGATAAAATTGAATTTAAGTTTTGCCGTTTTAGTTGATAGTTATTTCCATATTCACCAGTTTCTATAGCTTGAGCAAAATCTTGATCACGAGCCATGATAAAGTAATTAATTAATAGCTCAACTGGCAGAAAATCGTAGGTAAATAAGTTGCTAAGTTTCTTTTTAATATCTGCCATGGCTAAATAATAGTTACTAGAGTCCAGATTCCCTTGATTTATCTGAAAAAGACTCTTGTTAGTAGCTTTGGGTAAAAAGATAAAAACTTGCGTTGAAGGTGCGGCTAAAAATATTTTTGAAGATAATTCTTTCATGAATAATTGAAATTCTTCTTGGGTGATTTGACTAAATTTACAAACTAAAAATATCTCTTCATTCTTCTGGGTTTTGGCTTGACAAATACCTATTGATTTATTTCCTTCTAAAAGATTGCTAATGATTTTTATTTGCTGTAGTAATGATTGGAATTTTCCATAATGAATATCTATATTTTTATTCATTACTTGTAGTCCATCTCGAATAGATTTTTCCAATACTTCTTTTTTTGAATAGTCTAGGATAATTCTTGATTCATTAGTTGATGAAAACAATACTTTATATGTTGGCGGTATAATATTTAGCTTAAATAAAAGCTCACGTTCTTTTTGAGCAAATGGACTTGAAATTAAATTGCTTATTGCCGTTCTATTTTCTAATGTCAATAACTCTGTCAATCTATCTTTGATGTTTTTAAGACTGGCAAGTTTATCGATGATAACTTTTGTTTGTTTATCAATATCCTTATCCTTTAATTTTTCAAAATCAGATATTTTAAAATCATCAACGTTAACAGTATCCAAATCTTCTTTTTGTCCGTCAAGGTTAGATAGCAAGTCTTTTATATAAGCATCTCTGCAAATAAAAAAATCTAGTTTCACTTCTTCCCGATTGTCGGTTAGAATTTCAAACATAGCCAGAGTTTTCTGCTCTAAATCATCTTCTAGTTGACATCGATGGAGTACATTTACCACATATTCTATCTTTTCTGGATCACCAGAACAATGAAGCAGGATAAAAATTAATTGTAGAAGGGTACTTTTGCCACCGCCATTTTGACTACCGATAGGGAATATCTGGGGAAAAAAGTCTTTCTCGAAACTAAGATCAATATTCTTTAACACTCGAAAGTCAGGAACTTGAACCCGTAGTAACCGCATTGTTAAAACTCCTGTAATCCTATCCTCTTGCTCATCTGCTTATTGTAGCTCACAGGCAAAGGTGAAACAATCTCTTATCCTGCCGGTCAAATTCCAGCAGATTTTTTCAAAAAAACCCTTGACAAATCCCCGCACTTGACAGATACTTATATATAGAATGGGAATCCGTGCCTTCCTACAGACCCTCTTTTTTCAGGTCAAATAAGCGTCAGGAAAATAAAAACCTAATACCTGACCACTACTAAAGACTTATACAAACAAGACTATCTTGGTTGGTTAGAAGAAACGACCCAACAACTGCGACAAAGACAGACAGATGTATTAGATTGGGGAACCAACAGAGACATCAAGTAGATAGTTATCCCCTACAATTACTCATCCATTTGCTTCTCTACCAATACCAGCTAATGTCTTCCCTAAGCTGTACTGAATTTAAATTGCGTATTGGATGTTTGAGTACAAATGCTCAAACTCCTTCTCCCTGCTCCCAAGTCCAGTGCAGTCTTAACGAGTAATTTAGATAGTCAACAGCTTACCAGTCAAATTCCGGCAGATTTTTTCAGAAAAACCCTTGACAAATCCCCCCACTTGACAGATACTTATATATAGAATGGAAATCCGTGCCTTCCTACAGACCCTCTTTTTTCAGGTCAAATAAGCGTCAAAAAAATAAAAACCTGATAACCGATCCCTAACTACCTATAAGCTTTTCATCCAATCACTAATCAACTGGTTAACCTCTGTGGGAATTTCATCGTGGGGACAATGACCAGCAGTTAGATAATATTCTGCCAGAGAAGGATAATATTGACGGAATTTGGCTCCGCGTTCCCTAGTATTCATCCAAGGGTCCCCCTCACCCCATAACATCAACAGGGGACAACTTAACTTTTGCAGGAGAATATCCACATTTTCCCCCCGGGGAGATTTAAACACAGAAGCAAAAACTTTGGCTGCTCCCGCATCCAGGGAAGGACGACGGATATCTTCTATTAACTGCTCAGTAATGGCACTGCGATCGAGATATACTTTCTCTAGGGTTTTGCGGATAGTTTTGGGTTGACGGGTATAGAGAAATAAGAGATAACTGGCCCAGGGTTGCAGCAAGATTGATCGCAGTAATTTTTGTGCTAAATTAGGCTGACGATTGCTTTCTGTATCGCTAAAGGGACCGGCACTATTGAGGAGAATTAATCCCCGAACATTCTCAGAGTGATTAGCAGCCACGCAGAGAGAAGCGTAACCCCCCAAAGAATTACCCGCTAAAACCGTCGGTTGCGCCACAACTTCCTTGATAAAATCATTTAATTGTTGCTGCCAAAGACTGCCACTATAGACAAGATCCGGTTTAGCTGATCTACCGAATCCTAACAGATCGATCGCCCATACTTCCCATTCTGAGGCTAAACCTTGCACATTTTTTCGCCAATGGTCGGTAGAAGCGCCAAAACCGTGGACTAATAGTAAAGGGGGTTTTCCTGCAACTCTAGTACCCGCTTGCACATAGTGTATCGAATGTCCTTGCCATTGCCAATTTTGCTTTATCGTCAGAGCAGCTGTATTCATCGGCTGTTTTGTTAAGTAATGTTAATAATGCTTAGTCTAACCGATTGAGAAACTGGAGACAAAGCTAGAGATTTTTGACCAAACCCCTTGACTGAAAACGGAACTTGACATATACTTATATATATAATGGGAATCCGTGCCTGCCTGCAAACCCTTCATTTTTGGGCAAATAACCCTAAAAAACACTCTCAAAAAAATCTTGAGCAGGATTAATCTCCTAGTATGGGTGGCTAACCCTGGATAATTATTCCTGAATCATTGGGACAGTTTTTGGCTAATTCTGATATAACAGCTATGAAGATTTTGACGATTTTACAGGGATTAATCGACAAAAATCCCTTAACTGAGGCGGATCTAGAAGAATTACTAGCGATCGAATC
>NZ_JAPZSR010000430.1:0-4067 GCF_027531875.1 Microcystis sp. LE19-84.1B
AATGTCTTAACCCTTGTTGTAAGGGTACACAGCTTACTTCATTGAGAAAGTCTAATTCTTCTTGTTTTTTCCAATCGGTTAGCATTGAAGAAGTTTCAGTATATCCTACTCTTTCTTGTCTTTCATACCATGCTTGTGTTCGTTCGTGGAGAGCTTTATTGTAAACTAATCTTACACAGCCCAAAGTGCGCCGCAATAGCGACTCTTGTTCTGGTGTGGGGTAAAATCGAAACGAATAGGCTTTTTCCATACCTCACATTCTAACACATATTTTGTAAATGCGCTAAGATTTAACAGCAAAGCCGCCGTAAAACGGCGGGGTTTCAGACCCAAAATTTCCGATGACCCGTTGACGATACTGTTGTTCGTAATAATCTGCTCCTAGCTCTTGATAGGATTGTTTGGTCGTCCACAGATGATAAAAAATCCGCGCTATTTTATGTGCCGTGGCCGTAATCGCCTTGGCCGCACCAGCGCCGCGATAAAGACGACGATAAAAAGCTCCCAAAGCGTAACTAGAACGACTGACTGCTTGATCGGCTAATCTAAAGGCCGTGGCGGCTCGATTGACAACTTTACGAGTTTGTGAGCTTTTGACTTTCCCGCCAGTAATGCGACAGCCTGGACATAAACCTAACCAAGAGGCGAACTGCTTCTCCGTTTTAAATTTACTGGGGTCTAAGCCAACTTCGGCAATAATCGTTGGCACCGTGACCACATCCAAGCCATCAATGGTGGTAAAATCTACCCCAGTAATGCGATAGACATTTCCAAAAATTTATAAGTCAGTCACAGCAAGGAAGAGAGGCAGATTAGACCAAGAGTCAAAATTAGCTCTCAAAACCGATTAATCAGGGTTTGATCTGATAATATCTACCACCCCCTCTCCGCAAATCCAAGGAAAAGCTCCCCCAAGTCGGCGAATTTGCAGAGTACCATCGGGATTAATTGCCTTGATAATAGCGCCAATTTCGTCTTTATGACCAGTAATAGCAATTTTTTTAGTCGAATCTTGTCCTTTAATTTTTCCGATGACATTTCCCGCTTGATCTTGCCATGTTTCTAATCCTAACTCTGGAAAGCGTTCTAGTAAAAAGCGATCGATTTCCGTTTCCATTCCACTAGGAGAATGATGGAGTACAAGAGTAGCAATAGTGTCAAAGAGTTGATCAAAATCTATATTTATCTTGATTTTGTGGGTGGAAAAAGAATTATTATCGAAACAGGAAATCGCCAAGGTTTTACAGGAACAATATTAGCGCAATCATGGCCCTTGAGTGATTGCCAGTTAGCATTTAATGATTAATCAGAGGTGCAGAATTAGCCAGAAAACCGGCAACTTTCAGAGACTCTACCACCGAATTGTCATCCTCTACCCAATAGTTTTGTCCTAAACGCACAAATTGACGCTGAGTTCCCGCACCGATGGTGGCAATAACGGGAACTTTTGCCTTTTGTTTGTCTCCCGATTGCAGAATACTTTTAAGAAGATTTTGACGATTTTGGTTGACGACATCTTGCAGCGATAAATTAACCATCACCATTTTAATGGTTTCGATCGGTTCCGCATCTTCGACAATTAATTGTACCCGATCATCTCGGCGATCAACTTTTCCCCACACCATTAAAGTTGCTTCCTCCACTAATAATTTTTGCAGACGTTCGTAGCTATCGGAAAAAACCACCGCTTCCGACTGTCCCGAGGCATCTTCTATGGTTAAAAAGGCCATGGGAGTCCCTTTTTTAGTCATAATTTTCTTGACGGCATTTAATAGGACAATGGCACTGACTTTTTTTCTGGTTTTGTGTTCTTCTAAGTCAGCTAAATTGATAGGAGATAGGACTTGAGCAGCTCTTTGTAAAGCTTTTAAAGGATGTTCGGAAACATAAAAACCTAAATGTTCTTTTTCCAGTCTTAACTTTTCCTGTAGGGAAAAATCTTCCACTGCGGTTGCACTGGGAGACTGTTCAAACTCGGACTCTTGTTTATTTTCTGTGCTACCCCCTAGCATATCAAAAATATTCATTTGACCACTTTCTTTCTCTTTGGTGCGTTTTTGCGCCCAAGCAACTACTAATTCTAAATCTTCAATTAATTGATGGCGATTCGGTTGAATTTTATCAAAAGCACCAGAATAAATTAGCGTTTCTAAAGCTCTTTTGTTGATCACTCGCAAATCAACACGCTCGCAAAAATCCCCTAAGGAAGTAAACTTTCCTCCTGTTGCTTCCCGGGCTTTTAAAATAGCCTCGATCGCATTTTCGCCCAGGTTTCTAACTGCGGACAAACCAAAGAGAATTTTGCGCCCAATCGGGGTAAAATGTTTTTGCGATCGATTGATGTCGGGAGGTTCAACATCGATATTCATTTTCTGACAGTTTTCTCGATACTTTTCCACCTTATCCTGATTATCGCTACTAGCAGTTAGTAACGCTGTCATATATTCCACAGGATAATTAGCTTTTAAATAAGCGGTTTGATAGGTGACGTAAGCATAAGCGGTAGAGTGAGATTTATTAAAACAATTGGAGGCAATTAACCCGTTGCCCAGCAAAAAATTATGATCTTTCTTTACACCAATATCGTAAACGGGTTTTCTTCCCAAGTATTGACGACCAATAATTTTAACCATATTAGTAACTCAACTCTCCAGAGATTTTTGTAACGGTGCTAATGGAAATATGGCATTTCTTTGCCAAATCAGACTGCCAAGGGCAAAAAAATTACCATATTAATAACTAAAGTGTATATTCTAAGTAGGTGGGTGGAATTTAATATAACAAAGAACGTAGGTTGGGTTGAAGCATGAAACCCAACGCCCGCTCATGTTACGCTACCGCTAACCCATCCTAGAAATAATTGTGCCTCCCTACTTAAGTAGTTGGACAAAAGTAAAGTTAACTGTGGGGTCAGGAGTCGGTCGTCGGTCGTCGGTCGTCAGTAAGAATTGCGGCAATTTACATTTCTTAAGATAGACAACAGAATTTATGTCCGACTACTTACCTACAATAGGTTACGATCAAATTAAACAACATCATTGAAAATTTGGGTCTAAAACCCCGCCGTTGTAGGTTGGCTTTAATTTAAATACTAGCGCATTGACACGATATACGCTAGAATGTGAAGCTTCGATTTTACCCCACACCAAAACAAGAGTCGCTATTGCGGCTCACATTGGGTTGTGTAAGATTAGTTGACAATAAAGCTCTCCATGTCAGAACACAAGCTTGGTGCGAAAGACAAGAAAGAGTAGGGTACAGTCAAACTTCTTCAATGTTAACCGAGGAGAAAAAACTAGAAAAACTAGACTTCTTCAATGGGGTTAGCTGTGGCCGTTTGCCACAAGGGTTAAGACACCTGTAAACAGCTTTTACTAATTTCTTGGCCGGTCGTACAAAATTTGGTTAAAGGGGAGCAACGCAAAGCGGGGCAAAATGCAGCCGTTAAGATAGCCAAGAAACCTGGCCACTGACGGCAAGGGCCTAGATCGTACCTTGACGAGAAGTCAGCGCTGGGTAGTTCACCCATTGTGTTATAATTCTGGCCAAGCCATCAAGGGATTTGAAAAGGAGCAACACCATGAGTCTATCTTCAGAAGCCTATCGCCAAGCCCTCGTGCGGGATGGAGAACGGCGCTATCAGGAATGGCACCAAAATTATCACAACCAATGCCGTCAATCAACGGCGGAATACCAAGCTCGTTCGGCCCAACAACGCCCAACAAACCAACAACGCCCAACAAAGCCCTGGATTTCTTCGGAAGCCTACCGCCAATTTTTAGTCAGAGATGGGGAGCGGCGTTTTGCGGAATGGCATGGCGAGTTTTTAGACTATCAACGACAATTTCTGGCCAGTCAATCCACTTAAACGGACGTCAGCCAATCCCCATTACAGCAATCTCTGAAAATAGTGGCTACAGTCCCCGAAGAAATAGGGCTCTTCTCGACTTTGTGTGATAATTTTTGCTTATGGAATCGTGAAATGCTTATCGGGCAAGACTTTTAGGGCTATTTTGCGGATATTCTATCAGTATAGACCTCGTTTCCACACAGAAACCAGAAGAGCC
>NZ_JAPZSR010000093.1:0-8824 GCF_027531875.1 Microcystis sp. LE19-84.1B
TAATTAGAGGGAGATCATCTATTCGTTCTGACTGTGTTTGTGACGTAATTGCTCGACTCCTTGTTGGCCAACACTTGACTACACAAGGATTTTAACCTTTTTTGCCCACCTTACCCCTTCAATTTAAGCGAACGGTGAGTAATTACCCTCACCCCCAACCCCGGTCCGGCGAAGGGGAGAGGCGAGTAGGATGCCTGCCACGAATAAATAAAAATGCTATCAGCCAATTACTCTGAGAGTTAAGCCGTAAGCGTTGAGGTGGTTGGGTTTCGCTTTTTCAATCGAATTAATAGGTTTTCTCCTAAGTATTGTTTCGCTCAAACCAACCTACGAGACTGCTCCCTAATTAGATTTAATTGGGCTAACCTACTTCCAAATTGTGTTAGCATCAGGGATAAGTATAAAACAGCCGAACGATTAAAGCGGGACTATTGGCTCTATAGGGTGTTTAACTGTGGGACAATGTCGGAAGTTTATGTCATTCGAGATGCGGTTACGCTAGGACGGCAACCTGTTACAAGCATTGAACATTATCAGCTTGGACTAGAGGCAATTCTACGGCAGGATGAACGGGAATGAAGATCAGCAAAATTCAGATTAAAAATTTTAAGTCTTTTCAAGATGTTACCGTAGATCTAGATCCTGATTTTAATGTCTTTACTGGGGTTAATAATTCAGGAAAAACCAATTTACTAGAGGCGATCGCTCTTTGGCATGAGTGTTTTAACTTCTTGTTATACCAAGCAATTCGTGCTAAACCTGAACGTTATCGAGCGGGGCATTATGTTTTTAAAGATACTCAGTATTTACTTTACACAGATATAAAAACGGTTCGTAGTTCTAATATTGATGACTTATTTTATCAGTGCGATAAAAGTCAAAAAATTGAATTAATTTTTATCTTTCAAGATATATCTTCTGAGCAAAGAGCAAACCCATTATTAAAGATTGGTTTTTCAATTACAAATTCCCATGGCAACAGCTACAAGCTAGAATTTTTAAATCGTCAAGATTTTGATTTTTTTCAGTTTAACCAACTATTTCATAATTTTCCTAAAGTAATTGGCTGTTCTTTTGCTTCTCCTGTTGCTACGATTAGAGCGGATGAGAGGTTTTTAACTACTCCGCAGGTACTAGAAGCAATTCAAAAGCGAGAATCGGTTGAAGTCATTCGTAATCGTCTATACACTCTTCATAGTGATCAAGCAGCTCCTCAATTGTATGAGAGATTTAAGCGCGATTTGTCGTATATTCTCTTTGATAGCCCTAGTGCAGAGGTTAGCTTTTTTACTTCTAGTGATTTTCGGGATGATGTCAAAGTTATTATTAATTACAAAATTGATAATCGTGATATAGAAAAAGATATTTCTTTACTGGGAAGTGGGACAATACAGATTATTGTAATTTTATTAAATTTATATTCTTTTGGGCAAAGAAATGATCTCAATTTAATTCTTTTTGATGAGCCTGATAGTCATATTCATCGTGACATACAGAGTCGGCTAATCAATACACTGCTTAGATTCTCTGAGACAACACAAATTTTTTTAACAACTCATAATGAAAGTTTAATTCGACAGGTTTCTTTACATCAATTATTTCATCTGGAAAATAGACCTCAATATAATTATAATGCTTTATCTCGACAAGAACTTTTCGTAGAGCCACGCTTTAAAGGAATTTATCCCTCTGCGCTAAATCCTATTATTAGTTCTTTAGGGAATAGCAATGGTTTAGATTTTATTAATGCCGTTGAAGCGGATAAAATCATTTTTGTCGAAGGTCAGGATGATGCAAAAGCAATTTATACGTTATTACAAAAGAATACTATTGGTATAAATACAAAAAAATATTCTTTCTGGGTGATGGGTGGAGTCTCTCAAATTTTTAAGGATTTACCTAGTTACAAAAAGATATTTCAGTTAATTAGAAATCAGCAAAATTTATGGCAAAAATCCGTGTTAATTTTTGATAGAGATTTCTTAAATGACGAACATAAAAATCTAATTATAAATAATTTAAATAATCGGTTTGATTTGCCAACTTATATCCCAAGTTCATATACGTTTGAATCTATTTTATTTACAGATTTTTATAAATTGGGTAGGTTACTTTTTCTGTGGTTAAGTCGCCAGCAAAATTCGATTTCAGTGGATGCCGTAAGTCTTGCTCAAGGTCTTAAACAAGCCTATCTGAACTATATGAATCCCAAATTACAGCAATTACTCAATGATGATAAGGCATTTGAACAAATCATCTATCAATGCCGCTCTATTCGGGATAAGCTTAAGAGTGATGATATGTTGGGTACAAATGATAGGTCAATTCCAGAAAATGATGTTCAGTTATCAACTGCTTATCGCAACTATTTCAATCAAATTTTGAATACACGGGATTTTTACAAGTATGCCAAAAAAGATGACGTTCAAGCAATTATCAATCAGGTGATCAGCCCTCATAATATAGCGTTTAATATTGAGCAGGATTTTATTGCTTTATTAGAATGCGTTGATCGCTCAACTTGGTTTGAGGAGTGGGATTTTTTAACGAGATTGTAGAATTTTAACCATGATGACCTACCCTAAACGACTGATCGAAGTTGACCTACCCATTAAGGGAATTTCTGCCCATGCGCGGCGGTAAAAATCGATTCGTCATGGGCATATTTCTACACTTCATAGCGCAGCTTGACGGTGGGAGTATGTCAATGAATTTGCCAAGCAAACTGATTACTGATTACTGTTCACTGAAAAAGAGCCGCCGCTGCCTTCGTTAAAATTAACCAAAGTGAGGCATAAGAGTCAAAACTCCCAAGTCTAAATCTTTACTATTGATCGATTTTGCCTCATAGAGAGCTAACATATCGTTTAATTGGGGATTACCGCAGGAGGAACCCGTTACGCCCATGGCAATAATCAAACCACAATAACCCTCGGTATTTTTGATGCGTTTTTGCCAATTGCGGCGCGCATTACGGTGGTCGGGATCATCTTGCTCGAATTCCCCAAATAGATAGAGATCACCGTTAGCCATTTTCAGAATCCCCAGATCATAACGGGTATCTTCGAGGGGATCTTCGCCGGGGTTAAAACCAATAGCCGCCAAACCGCCAGCTTGTTCGATTTTTTCGATAATTTCCTTGGCTTTCGGTCGGGAGGTCTGGATCATGACCACGGGGAAACCCTCCCCTTTTGTGGGTACGGACTGGGGTTGATAA
The DNA here is from genome assembly GCF_027531875.1 of Microcystis sp. LE19-84.1B. Classification (NCBI taxonomy): domain Bacteria; kingdom Bacillati; phylum Cyanobacteriota; class Cyanophyceae; order Chroococcales; family Microcystaceae; genus Microcystis; species Microcystis sp. LE19-84.1B. The sequence goes on from NZ_JAPZSR010000093.1 coordinate 3,218, forward strand.
TGGATTTTCGGACGACTGCGAATTTTATCTAATAATTGCCAGGGAACCATTCCCAGACTCAGATGTGCATTATCGGGGACTAGATTTTCCTTGAGTACGGATTCTTCCTCATCATCATCATCATCCTCGTCCTCCTCCTCTAAGAGTTGCATAAATTCCGCACATAGATCGGGCATCGTGGCCACTGTCACCGCCACGGATTCCCCTTTTGCTTGTTCGGGATCGAGAGGAATGCGAAAACGACGCTGTAATTCTCCGATCGGTTCTTCGGATAAAGCGGATTGATTGCCTTTAAAAAAGCGCAACAGAGCTATTAAAGCTAAATACACCGTGATTGCTTCTTCTTCATCCAAATAGGGGCGAATACCTTCGTAGGGATGCACGCTGCCGAAAACTGGATGGATCTGGGAAGGGGGAGCCGAGGCCAGATCGTAGTCATCCTCATCATCGTCCTCATCATCATCGGCCAATTCGTAGCTTAAAAACCAGCAATCTTGGGAAAGAAAGGCTTTTTCTAATCTTTCCATCGATTTTTCTTCCAAAGCGGCCTGCCGGAATTGTTTGAGAGATGCTAGGGAACGATAGAGAATGACTCCGTATTCCCGACCGAGCATTCCCATGACACAGGCGTAAAGATGCGGGAAATCGGGGCGATCGAGCTTAATTTCCAAAATATCGTAATCAGCTAAACAGGACCAGGGTTCAGCTTTCCAAATTTCGTGAGCGGTTTTTACTAAAGCGGACTGCCAAGCGGGAGGAATTGCCGGGGGGCGGTTATTTTGGAATTCGTCGAATCCACGAAAGAGATCATCGATCAGGGGCAAACTGGGGACATAATCGATGGTGATATCGAGATCTTGCAGTACCCCGCGCAGAAAAAACTGTGTTTCTCGATCGCGGACGATAATTTTTTTCGGTCTAGCTGGCCGGGCGGGACTTTGCGGCGTTTCGATGGCGCGGATTAAGGTTCTCACCATGGCCTCGGGCCCGGTTTCGGGGGAAACTACTTCCATAGCGCGTACACAGCCCTCGCTACCATCCACCCAGATCACGCACTCGCCGCCGCTTTCTTGATTTGGTTCTAGGGTGGCCCGGGGCATTCTCTCGGATAAGGATAAAGCACGACGATCTCCTTCCCAAACACTGGGAATTTGTGGAATTTTTTTGAGGCGGCTTTGGGTTGTCCGGGGCAGAAGATTCATCGGGAAATTTAGGGGTAGCTGTGTTAGGATTTTAACCTTTTCTTTTCAAGGATTCCATAGAATCATTCTATCGATTTAGTCCATAACTTGATAAATAAACCGGAAACCTGACCAAGTTCCCAGATCAAAGGCGTATTCATCAATTACACTGCCAGAATTATCCATTTTTAGACCTAAATCTAATTTTAGATCGCTCCAGAAAGCTCTGGCTATTTCTAGGGGGTTAGTCAGGGTGAGCAGTTGGGTTGCTTCTCCCTTGAGGCTTTGAGTGGCATTGAGAAGGGTCAAGGTGTTCGGGAAAGGATGGCGACTGAGGATCAGTATATTCTCTCTGATGCCCTTGGGTTGACTAATTTTCCAATGCCCTTGGCGGTCATTGGGGATGGTGGCCTTGGTTTTGGCCGCCACGACAAAGGGGGCCAATGGGCTGGAATTGCTGAAATTATCGGGGGTTTCTGAACAGGAACAGTATAAAAGCGGTTGGCGATCGCTGTTGAGGACAAGGATCATTGCGTAGAGGGGTTGTTCTTCTTGATTCTCGATTTGATAGCGAATTTCCGTCCCGACGGGCAGAATTAAGTCATTTTTGGTGGTATTAGTCCCCCTGCTACCCGCAATTTTTTGGGTTTGGAGCGTCGAGATATAGGTTTGATCGAGGCTTTCTAGGGTGACAATGACGGCTAAACCAGAGGATTCTTGATTGATCAACAAGTGCCACAATTTGCAGGCCAGCAGGGTTTCTAGTTGCGGTTGCAGTCGTTTGATCCCCGATTTAATGGCTTCGTTGGCCGCCCCTAAACTACCGATAATTAGGGAGCCATTGGCAGATAATAACTGATAATTGCCAGTTTCTTCGCCACCAACTCGACTTAAGAGACAATCTACCGTTTGTTCACCAATGTTAACCACGGCGGCCACATCGGGCAAACTGGCAAAGGTACTGGTGGCATCTACCCGTTCAATTCGGGTTAAGTTACTATCCAAACCGACGATTAAGCCGATTTGACTCGGAAAAACCCGCAATTTTTCCTGTAGAATCTGTCCTATTTCTAGGGAAGCAGCCGGGGATAATAATTGCGCTTTCGCTTTTAAACCCTGACGGGAGAGAATTTGTAGGCTGATTTCCTCCCCAGTCGCCTCAATAAAGCTCAAACAGGAGTTAATTCCGTAATTTTCTAGGATTTCTAAGGGCAGGCCGACCAGATTGACTTCTAGGGTGCGTTCATCAATAAGATTTGTAACAATTGCTGCGCCCCCCCTTGACGTTTCTGACGTTGTATGATAGGTTGCCGCAGAATTATTTTTTTGATTACTGGTTAGGATTGCCGGCTGCTGTTGTTCACTGCTGTGACTAGCGACAAGATTACGGAGATGGGGAAAAGCGATCGCAATTGTCGGACTGGGGCAAGCTTGCCAGAGATACTGGGTGAGATCATAGGTGAATAAGCCAGCATTGGGGCTATTACCGCTCAATTCCAGGGCGATTTGCTCTGGTTTAGCGGCAGCGAGAATAACGCCGTTACTAGGCTTATTTTTGAGGTTAAAACGGGTTTTAATATCGGCAGCGAAAGTTAATTCGGCGGGGTTAGGATCAGTAATGGTTCTAGAATAGGAACGAATGCGGAGATTACCGAGATAGGGCTGAGGTTGGGGGAGATGACTACTATCAAAAATCAAGCTAAACTTATCCGTAGCTAGACAGCGAGCCATCAGCAGGATATTTTCCTTAAGTAAAGCATTTTCTGCCCCATCAGCAGCAATAAAAACCTCTTTTCGGGCCCCAACACTGCCATAACCGCTAAAGTGAAAAATTACCACATCCCCCAACCTGGCTTGGGCGATCAGGTGTTCTAAAAAAGCCGATTCGATCGCTTCTCGACTGGCTTGTTGTCCCGTTAAAGTCACTATATCAGCATCCTGAAAGCCAAAACGATAACGGAGAAGGTCTTTTTGTAACTCCACATCGGTAAGACAACCAGGCAGCGGCGGAATATTCGCCCCATACTGGTCAATACCGACTAAAAGAGCCAATTTTCGGGGATTAGGGGCGGCGAGAGCGGCCAAATGACGGTTAAGGGTCCCTTGACTAATCGCCAAAGTCAGCAACCCCCAACCTGTCTGCTGGATCAATTCTCGCCTAGTTATGTTCATGACCCTCGCATAGCCCGGATTAATTCGGCAGCCACTTCCGGACGGGAAAATTCTGGAGGTGGTAATTCTCCTTTACGCAGCAGTTCCCGGACTTTCGTTCCCGAAAGGTGGATTCTTTCTTCCGGTAAACTGGGGCTAGTTTTGGTGGTTGCCATTCCCGAAGTGCGGGTGCAGTAGAAAGCGTGTTCAAACTTCATCGGCACGATTCCCAATTCCCCCGGCTCGAACTCATCAAAGATATACTGAGCATCGTAGGTTCCGTAGTAGTCGCCGACTCCGGCATGGTCACGACCGACGATAAAATGGGTACAACCGTAGTTTTTGCGGATAATAGCGTGGAAAATTGCTTCCCGGGGGCCAGCATAACGCATAGCTGAGGGGTTGATAGCCAGAATAACGCGATCTTGGGGGAAGTATTTATCCATCATGATCTCATAGCAACGCATCCGCACATCGGCCGGCACATCATCGCTTTTGGTAGCGCCGACAAGAGGATGCAAGAATAAACCATCTACCACTTCTAGGGCGCATTTTTGAATGTATTCGTGGGCCCGGTGGATGGGATTACGGGTTTGGAAACCGACAATTGTTTTCCAAGCTTTTTCGTGGAACATTTGGCGCGATTGCAGAGGATCGATCTGATATTTGGGAAACTGAGGATGAGGATCGCGCTGAAGTAACCATATTGGACCTGCGAGGTTAATTTCTCCCTGTTCATAGAGGACTTTTACCCCGGGGTGTTTCTGGTCGTCGGTGCGATAGACGTTAACTGCTTCGTGGGCCTTATTATAACGGTATTTTTGGGTTAGTTCCAGGACTCCGACAAAGTTGCCCTCGCTGTCATCTAAACGAATCCAGTTGCCTTCTTTAAGGGGATCCGCCACTGCTTCGCTAACGGAAAGAGTCACGGGAATTGCCCAGGGTAAACCATTGATTAGACGCATATCATCGACGACTTTTTCGTAGTCGTCCTGTTCCATAAAGCCTTTGAGGGGACTGAAACCACCAATAGCAATCATAACTAAATCCGAGAGCGATCGTTCATCTAGGGAAACTCGCGGTAGTTTTTCAGCTAGGGACAGAAATTCGGCTTTTTCGGCAGCGGTAGCAATACGATTAATTAATTGCCCACCGTGGGGCGCGATTCCTTCGGTCAGTACAGTCATAAAAATTTCTTTACATTGTCACGGTTTATCCTATCAGAAGTTGGCTAACCCTTAATCAAGGGGTTGGGACTAGCGATGATTTTCCCGTCGGAACAGTTTACAATAATATTTGTAAAGGATTGTAAATAATTATGAGCGAAAAAGTTGTCCTGATTGTCGGTGCTACGGGGGGTATCGGTGCCACTTTAGCGCATAAACTAGCTGTTAATGGTCATAAACTCGTATTAGTGGCCAGAAATGCCGATAATTTATCTAATTTAGCTGGTGAGTTGTCTTGTCCCTCGTTAATTGTGCCGACGGATATCACCAATCCCACTCAGGTGGAAACTTTGATGGAAAAAATTGTCTCCCATTACGGCCGGTTGGATGTGTTGGTTAATGCGGCCGGGGCCGGTGTGATGAAACAATATAATAAAATCACGCCGGAAGATTTAGATAAAATGCTCGACCTCAATCTGAAGGGGAGTTTTTATACCTGTCAGGCTGCGGCTAATGTGATGAAGGAAAATAAGGCCGGTCATATCTGTAATGTGGTGGGAATTTTGGGTAAGCATTCTATGGCTATGGCTGCCGCTTATTGTGCTTCTAAGTACGGGGTGGTGGGTTTTAGTAAATGTTTGGCCGATGAGTTAAAACGCTATGGTATTAAAATGACTTTATTCTATTTTGGTGGTGTCGATACTCCTTTTTGGGATCAGGTGAGCTTAAAAGTTGATCGCAATAAAATGTTAACTGCTCAAACTGCCGCCGATGCTATCTATTTTGCCATGAATGCTGAACCCCAAGCCGTCCCCATGGAAATTAATATTCAACCCGATAGTCATCTCTTTTTTTAATCGTCAGGAGTCAGGAGTCAGGAGTTGAGAGTTGGGGTTTTAGGGTTTTAGGGTGTTGGGGTTTTACTTGAAATTCCCCTATCTCCCCACTCCCCCACTCCCCCATTCCCCACTTCATAATTCATAATTCCCACTCCCCATTTCCCCATTTCCCCATTTCCCCATTTCCCCATTTCCCCATTTCCCCATTTCCCCATTTCCCCATTTCCCCATTTCCCCATTTCCCCATTTCCCCATTTCCCCATTTCCCCA
>NZ_JAPZSR010000142.1:0-8161 GCF_027531875.1 Microcystis sp. LE19-84.1B
CTCCCCCTAGTTAGGGTGATCAGCAAACCTGATCGATCGGAGGGCGCAAGCTTTGCGCCCCTACAGTAACGGATTTTGTCCACAATGTAGGGGCGAACTGCGTTCGCCCAAAAGGTACATTATCAAAGCGCAAGTCCCTTAATAAACAGCCAAAACCAGTCATTCTCCAAAAAAATAGTGCTACCGCAACAATAAATAATCTGGTCAATACTTGTCAAAAACTCCCTGATGATATTTTATTAAAAGTTCTGTCTATTGCAACATCTGAACTAAAACAGTTGCAAAAAAATAAAGTCTAATTTTGGCTTTAAAATCAATTAAGGGATTGCACAGTTTTCTTGATTGGCAATCCCTTTTTTCTATTAATTCTGCATGGTATAGCTTAAATGATTGCCCACCATCAATTTTTTATCGTTTCAGCACAGCAATATTAGGACATATAGTCATTTCAACTAAGATTGAGAATATCAATCCCAGAGTTCATAAGGGTTTTGTCGGTCTATACTGTATCAGACTTATCTGAAATGACTATAATGGTATTATATCCCCACAATTAGGATAAATTTACTAACCTTCGTAGGGATTTAACACTGTTAAATCCTTATCTATTGACGGTGATCTAAAGATAACTCAATGATATTCTTAAGTTAGTTAATTCAGTATCTTGCTTTAACTCTCTATAGATAGCGATCGCCACTTCACTAGCAAGGTTAATTCCTGAATGGGAGTAGATCAAAAACCGCAAACCATCTTGAATCTTTGAAGCTTTTTTCTTTTTTTTGATGAAAGCCACTGTTTTTTTTATATCTTCCTCATTAAATTGAGTTATATCATTTATTATAAAGGGGTGAATACGCCCAGGATTCATGTTAAGTTCAGATTGAACAGATTGAGGTTCAGCATTGCCATTAGGGGTTTTAATTGAAATAAATCGATAGTTGCTTCCCTCCTTATTTTTAACTAAGTCATTGACTTTTTCTAAGTCACAACAAATTAGTTCAATATCTTGATAAATATTAGTAATTCCCTCTCCAATACTATAAATTCTGTCAACTAATGATTGAGGTTCAATTACCTTAACTTCTTTCCCCCAACCCGAAATCCAACGAATGAGATCAATATCCCCTGGATACTCTGGAGATAATTTTGGTAAAGACCATTCTGGTAAAGTAATTTTAATTGTATATTGATAGGGAGGAATATTTTGTTCTAACTTAAAAATTCCACGATCTCGCGTAGCGAGCGCTTTGCGTTCATAACTCGTTCCTTTTAACCAATCAGGTAAAGACATTTCTATTTTCTGAAATCTTTGATTTCCTTCACAAATAAATTTAAATGCAAGTTCTGTGGCGTAGAGAATGACAGTAACATTTAATTTCTTTCCTTGTTGGGAATCTAAATACTGACGCTGTTTTGCAACATCATCGCCTAAATAAATTCCTGCACTTGCATCATAAAGTTTATGGAGCTTATCTAACGCTTTTTTTTGCTCATTTATATCTCGCTGAGTATTTACTTGTTGAAATCGGATTCTATCAATTCTTGCGAAAGCAAATAAACCTTTTTTGTCTCCTTCACCTATTTCATACCCTAAATACCATGCAATATTATGAAAAACAATTTGTAAAGGGTAAGCGGTAAAGTGTGGTTGATCTTTTGACCATTTAGCACTTCCTTGAATATGACTAAATTGCAAAAGCTCTCCTTTTTTTATCGCTTCTTCTAACTGTTCAAATTGTTGTTGATATTTCTCTACATCAACAATGGATTTTGTGCCAATTAAGCGAGTAGAATAAGGAGCTTCTCCTTCTAAAAGTTTGGAATTCATTAATCGTTGTTCAAATATATCATAAATTTCGGCAGCAAGAGGATCTTTAAAATATTTCTTTTCTGAATGAGATTGGAGAGATTGATAGAGCTTATTTAACTCATATTGAGATAAAATACCTGTTCCTGCAAAGTAGCCTTTTTTCATAGAAATCTCTGGGAGAATTTGATAAGGATTTAGTACAAATTCGATGTCTTTTCTGAGTATATATAAGTTATATTTATTTTCGTCAAATAACCCTAATTTAAGCATATTTTCAATAAAGAATTTTTGGGTTCCCTTAATAGGACTATTAAGAAAAGGACGATGAACAATAAAACGAATGGTTTTGATTAATCGCTCAAATTGTTCTAAGTTAGAATAGCGATGAATCATTACATCAGGAACTTGAATGGTTTCAATATCAACTAAATCAGCCGCTATATCTCCTCTGGCTAAAATCCCATTCTTTTCTAACCAATATAAGTCTTTTTCTATGGCTTCAGGATGGGCATAAATAGCATGATACTTTTTAGTAATTACTGCACAAATTTCCTCAATTGAAGTGCTAAACTGAGGTAATTCTTCGACTTCTAAAATTTCTTTCAGGTTTTCTGGTTCAGTTTCCGTTAAATTCCCAATCCCTGGATAGTTAATAATGACGGAAATCAACTGCATTAATCTTTCAAAGTCTAGTAAATGAGAATATGGATGAAAAACTTTATTCTTATTCAAGTTAGCTATGTTAGCTAAAAGACGCTTGAATCCTGTGAGAATTATACAAATTTTGTCAAGATCAAAGCTATTGTCTCTAACAGGAACAGGATAAATTTTTAACAGTCCTTCGTTAGACTCTGGGGGATTTTCTTGTAAATTAGCATTCATCTTATCAATCACTTCGTCAGGAACTTGGCGTTCACGTTGTTGATTTCTTTGTTTACATTTCTCTACAGAAGTCTGTAAATGCCATCCTATCCATTGAATGTTAAATGAATTAACCGTTTTATAAAGAAAATCAAGTCGCCACGGGCGCATAGCATTAGTGGCATCATAAATGACGGGTTGATCTTTTTCAACGGCGGTTTTAATTTGATCTAAGACTTCTACCTCAATATCCGCCCAAATTCCTTGATTTGCCGCATCTCCATAAAGTTGCGCCCGAATTTCATCGGTTGAAACCACGACAGCATTAATTTCTTCTGCCAAAAATTGAGCAAACGTTGATTTCCCGCTTGCAGGAAGTCCAATCAAAAAGTGACAAATTACAGGTTTTTTCATCATTTTTTTCCTCGTTGTTATTTTACAGCAATACGCACTTTTAAGAGTCGATGTTTATTTTCCTGCTCAAAAGTTTCCCACCACTTCTTGGCACTACCAATAGTTTCTTCCCAGCCGATTTGAGATTTTACTTGTTCTAATTGCGCCACAATTTTCTCTTGACTCTATTCTTGAGTCTAACTAATGGCAAACTCTGCTTGAGGCTTATCCGAAGTTTTAAAGGCCGCAAAATAATGGTGTAATTGTTCAATTTGAGTCAGAGAATTGATTGATTCGTTACTATAGGTAAGTTCAGGTTGTCCACTCGTCACAGAGGTTTTATTAAAGGTAATTTCGCTGACTCTCTTTTCTGATTCAGGAAGTTGATATTCTGGGGAGCATCTCACCTTTGTAACTCCTAAATTAAGCTTTATGTCAAGCTATTTTGAAAACCTTGCTAGAAACCAGTTTTAGGGACAAGTATAATTACTCACTTGCATAAATGAGATGCTCCCATATTCTGGTTGAATCTGTGGCTCGTTTTGGACTCATCTAAACCTCTACAGCAGAAGAATAAAGAATTAAAGGATATCTATCCGAGTTAATTTTATCACATGAGTACGTTCTATCGCCGTACATTTTCTAGCCAGTTTAAACAATAGGTGTTTTAAGATCGTTCAGTAAAATAGCGATCACCTGTGTTTTAACCGCAGAATAGATATAGTATTGATCGGCGTTAATAAACTGTTCTTTATAGTCTCTCCTCAATTGTAATAAAGGATGATTGAGAATAATGTTTAAGATGTCTGGAATTGTCTTATATGTACAGGGTGAGAGCATCTCAAAAGCTATTGACAATTAGCTAATTTTGTAGTCCGCATGGGCATTTCAGCCGATACCAGCCAATCAGAATAGTTACCAAATTGACCAAATGGGTCGATTTTTGCTTAACAATTGAGATGGCAAATTCTCCTCAAATATGCCTGAATCGTGGGTAAGCGACCCCCGCAAAGTTCCTTTTGTCAAGGATTGTTAAGATGCGCTTGCCCTGATATAATAGACGGTGAGCTAATGTCCTGAATTAAGCTTAATAATCGCTAACGAGAAATAATGACCATTTTATGCGAACTCCCACTCCTTGGTGAAATTTTTCAATATGGAGTTTCTTAACTCAACCCAGAGAAGATATCGGTGTTCGCACCAAATATACTCTCATAAGCTTTAATTTAGGGTAACGTCGTCATTAGCCATTAATTTACAGTTAACAAATATGACTATTCTTCTTGCGAACCTTGGGACTTCTGACTTATCTATTAAAGTAACAGTAGATAGCCAAAATTATTATTTTCCTATTGATTTTCTCTCGAATGAACCTAATCTAAATAAAAAACTCAAAGATTTAGATAATGAGCGTCGAACTATTTGGGACAATATGTATCAAGGTTTTAACTATGTTCCTAATAGTCAAGTTTACCAAGATTTAGGATTTCCTACCCAAAAACAAGCAGTTCGTGAATTAACCAAAGCTCTACAATCAAGTTATCAAAAAGAGTCCCATAAATGGCATTCTCTTATTCGACCGACTCGAATTGGAAGTGTAATCCAAAAAGCAGTAGCAATGGGAGCATCTAAAGCCTATATTTTCGTCACCAATCAACCGACTTCACATCCTCAAGATACCATTTATTTGTTCCAGATCATTCAACAGTGGGTACAACAGGAATATCCTGCCTTTGAATTAATTCAAAAAGAGCTACAACTTAATTTAGATCCGCAAAATCCTAACCTTGAAGATTTAGTTCTTGAATACTACTATAATCAGTTGAATGAGATTTATTTAGAAGAAAATTCATCCCAAGAATCAACTATTTTAGTCAATGTTAAAGGGGGAACATTGCACCAAAAAACTGCACTCAAAATTCAAGCAATCGCCAGTGATTTTAAAAATCTTCTGTTCATTGACCCAATTTTAGACCTTAATCAACTTTTAGAGGGAAAAAACTCTGAATGTCAACTCACTTCTTATTGGCTTTATCAACGGAATCAAAAATATCAAACCGTTAAGTTACTATTACAAAAAAGATGGGATTTTGATGGAGCAAGAGTCATTCTTAAAGATTGGCAAGAAACTTTGATTTATTTAGCAAAACAAGTTCCTAAAATAGCGAGTGATACCCAAAAAGAGCAAGAAAAGTTAACAGAAATTCTCACAAGACTTGATTTTGCCGTTAGCTGTTTTAACCTTGATAAAAACGCACTCAAAGATAATGAGCAAATGGAACATAACTTTTGGTTAAATCTTTATACTCAATGTCGGATTTATTGGGGACTAGATGAAATCGCTAACTTTCTAATCCGATTAAGTTCTTTTTATGAAGTCACTTTAAATGAATTAATTATGGGCTTACGCGGACAAAAATACTTGATAAATAATAATCAAAATCAATATTTGGCATTTGTCAGAAGCAAAGCATCTCAAGAATTTTGTAATAAGTTTGAGGAATTAGAACCGGATTTTAAAAGGAGGGAAAGGAGGGAAAGGAGGGATTTATACACATTAGTAAATCGTTATAGTAAGAGAAATTTTGTTCAAATCTTAATAGAAATTGATCATCCTGATCGCCTTGAATTATGGCAACAGATTCTAGCCTCTTTGGTAAAATTAGATTATTGGTTTGATAATCGAAATGCGCTCATTCATAGTGGCAGAGGAGTATCAGTACAAACGATGATTAATCAATTGGAAGAAGATAAACGAATTGGGACTGACGACAAAGATAAATATAAAGCTGATCCCGATAAAGCTTGTCATCCTAACAATATTTTAGGGGAAGTTCTCAATATTGCTGTCCATACTTATCAGTTACTTGGACAAAAATCATCTCCTTATGTCGGTTGGGATAAAAACACTCCCTATTATCTCTATAGCCAATTACGAGATGAAATTTGTCAACAATTGATTTAACCATTGAATCCCCGCAAAGGCGGGGACAATTAATTTCAAGACCAGCTTTAGAGGCGGTGGAAGATGTGACTTTTAAGCGGTTAGTCTCTTAAGTTTAACAATCTGATCACTGATAGATTCTAGGGGGATAAAGTCCTGTTGTAGTAATGCTTGTAAGCGAGAATTAGTGTTTACAGAAGCCCCAACCACATTGACATCAACGTTGCGTGCTTGTAGTCTCTCAACCAAGGGAATGAAATCTCCATCACCAGTTACTAAGATAACGCGGTCGCCTGGTTTAGCCGCCTCTATTAAATCCAACCCCATCGCTAAATCATCGCCAATAGTTTTCCATCCGTTTTCCCGTTGTGATAAAGGGAAGGTGATTACCTCATAGTTAAGTTGTTTTAAGTGATGAAGCCATTGTTTTTGATTCGGAGAAGGATGCTCATGGAGTCCAGTATAATACTTTAAAGTAAAAGTATCTGTCTGTTTTGCTGGTTCCACCAGAGCAATTTTTAAGGCTTTCCAGTCAATTTCTAACCCTAGTGTTTCGGTCGTTTTGCTGAAATTGTTACCATCGATGTAGATGTGAGTCACCGTCTGTCTTTTTTGGGGTAGGGGAATGACGCGCTTCTCAGTTTCTATCTCTGGGGTTGGCTTCTCGTGGGGAGTAAGTTGATTTAACTGTTGTTGTTGCTGATTTAGAGTTGCAGTCGTTAGCTTTTGTTGATGTTGAACTTTTTGGGTTGCGCCTACCAGTAAACGGCTACTGGTTTTCAGGGTGCTGACTTCTTTAGCCACTTTTTCTGTTGTGTGTGTGACAGCTTTAACCTCTTTTTCGATTTTTTCGATCCCCTTAATCATAGTTTGGGAGTTAGTCAGACTTCCTTCAATCAGAGTCTTGATTTTCTTTTTTTCTTTAGTAACAATGATCGCAGAGGTAGAAGTGGCGGTCGCGAGCGCTGTTCCTACTATCATCGAAAATTTGGGTCTGAAACCCCGTCGTTCTAGGTTGGCTTTACTGTTAAATATTAGCGCATTTACACGATATATGCTAAAATGTGAGGCATGGAAAAAGCCTATTCGTTTCGATTTTACCCCACACCCGAACAAGAGTCGCTATTGCGGCGCACATTGGGCTGTGTAAGATTGGTTTACAATAAAGCTCTCCATCTCAGAACACAAGCTTGGTATGAAAAGCAAGAAAGAGTAGGATATACTGAAACGTCTTCAATGCTAACCGAGTGGAAAAAGCAAGAAGAATTAGACTTTCTCAATGAAGTAAGCTGTGTACCTTTACAACAAGGGTTAAGACATTTACAAACAGCTTTCACTAATTTCTTTGCTGGTCGTACTAAGTATCCTAGCTTTAAGAAAAAACATCAAGGAGGAAGTGCCGAATTTACCAAGTCTGCTTTTAAATTCAAAGACAGACAAATCTATTTAGCTAAATGCACAGAACCTTTACCTATTCGCTGGTCGCGACAAATACCAGAAAGCTGTGAACCAAGCACAGTAACGGTCAGATTAAATCCATCAGGGCGTTGGCATATCTCAATTAGATTTGATGACCCAACGATTAAGCCTCTACCAGTAACAGATAAAGCCATCGGAATTGACTTAGGAATTAGTAGCCTCGTGATTACCAGCGATGGAGACAAAGTATCTAATCCTAAGCATTTTAAGAAACATTATCGGAGACTGCGAAAGGCGCAAAAAAAATCTGTCTAGAAAACAGAAAGGCTCAAAAAATCGAGAAAAAGCCAGAATCAAAGTAGCCAGGATTCACGCTCAAATCACCGATAACAGAAAAGACCATTTACACAAGCTAACGACTCAATTAGTTCGTGAAAATCAAACGATTGTGGTTGAGAATTTAGCCGTCAAGAATATGGTCAAAAACCCGAAATTATCTCAGGCAATATCTGACGTTAGTTGCCCCCCCCTTGCCCCCCCGACGTCGGGGGGGTTGGGGGGGTCGACAATTAGCCTATAAATGCCGTTGGTATGGGAGAAATTACATCGAAATAGATAGATGGTTTCCTAGCTCTAAAAGGTGTAGTAATTGCGGGTATATTGCCCTTGAAAATGCCGTTAAATGTTCGAGAATGGGACTGTCCAGACTGTGGGACTCACCATGACCGAGATAT
>NZ_JAPZSR010000239.1:0-10882 GCF_027531875.1 Microcystis sp. LE19-84.1B
TAGTCAAAATAAATAGTAAAAGAAGAACGTAGGTTGGGTTGAAGCATGAAACCCAACGCCCGCATGGGTTACGCTACCGCTAACCCATCCTACAAATAATTGTGCCTCCCTACTTAAAACTAATGTTTAGTCAAAATAAATGGTAAAAGAAGTTGAGATTTTTGTCTAGTTACCGAGAAAACTTTTCTTGACAATACATTACGTTCTTTTATTCACTTCTTAACCTATTCTTTACCAAGCCGTGGTAAATTTTAGCGTAAGATTTAAGGCAGTTTACGGATCAAAATTAATCCTATGCTCAACAAAAACAGAACCCATTTACTAACAGCCTTATCCATAGCCACTTTAACAGCGACTTTAACCGCTTGTGGGGGCGGCGATACGGCGGGAACTAGCACAGAAGGGGACAATAGAATCGCCCAAGTTCCCCTAAAGGGAGAGGTCGCCCTCAATGGTGCGGGTGCTTCTTTTCCCGCACCCCTATATCAAAACTGGTTTGTCACCATTCATCAACTATTTTCTAAACTGCTAATTAACTATCAATCTACTGGTAGCGGGGCGGGAGTCGAACAATTTATTCAAGGTACGATCGATTTTGGCGCTTCCGACGTAGCCATGACTGACGAGGATATGGCCAGAGTTAGCCGCGGGGTTTTACTGCTACCGATGACGGCGGGAAGCATCGTTATGGCTTATAATTTGCCCGGAGTAGAAGGGCTGAAACTAAGTAGGGAAGCCTATGTAGGCATCTTTTTAGGCACGATTACCCGTTGGAACGATGCCAAAATCGCCGCCGATAACCCCGATTTAAAACTACCCGATGAAGAAATTACCGTAGTTCACCGGGCAGACGGTAGCGGAACAACGGGAGTTTTTACCAAGTTTTTAAGCGCCGTTAGTCCCGAATGGAAAAAAAGCATCGGGGAAGGAAAAGCCGTACAATGGCCGACCAAAAAAGGTAAATTTCTCGGCGGTAGGGGCAATGAGGGAGTAACTGCCCTAATTCAACAAAATCCAGGCTCGATCGGTTATATTGAGTACGGTTTCGCTAAAAATAATAAACTGCCCATGGCCGCCCTGCAAAATCAGGCGGGTAAATTTGTCATTCCCGATGAAACCAACGCCGCTGCTACCCTCGCTAACGTTGAACTGCCTGAAAATTTACGCGCTTTTATTGTCGATCCGCCGGGGGAAAATTCCTATCCCATTGTCACCTATACCTGGATGTTGGTTTACAAAAAATACAACGATCCCCAAAAAGCTTTAGCAATGGAGGCGATGATCGAATTTGGACTTAACCAAGGACAAGAACAAGCAGCTCCCCTTGGTTATATTCCCCTACCGAAAAACGTCCGGGAACGAGTAGCCGCCGCTGCCGATGTCATCTATCCTGATTACACGATCAAGGTGGATTAGTCGCCGAAAAAATGTATTCAAAGTTACAATAGTGTAGAAAGGCCAATTTCGACCTTAGCTACCGCAAACTAGCTGGATTTTAACCCTAATCATGAGTGCGCCCACAGTTTCGCCCGACTCAACTTTCAAAGAACGTCCAGAATCGGAAAAAATCCTCGATAAAAGCTTTGTCGGATTAACCACTGCCTTTGCCATCGCTATTGGGGTAATTTTGCTCCTAATTGCCCTAGTTATTTTTATTCGGGCCCTACCAGCGATTCAAACCTTTGGTCTGGGATTTTTGACCAGTAGCGCTTGGAATCCCGTGCGCGGTCGGGAAGAATTCGGAGTTCTGCCGGTTATCTACGGAACTCTCGTTAGTTCTCTGATTGCCCTCCTGATTGCTGTTCCCCTCGGTATCGGTTCAGCCATTTTTTTAAGCGAAGATTTTATTCCCTTAAATGCGCGGACAATTTTGGTTTTTCTCGTACAACTTTTGGCCGCTATTCCCAGTGTTGTTTACGGATTATGGGGTATCTTTGTATTGATTCCTATCCTCAGACCCCTTGGTAACTGGTTAAATGCTAATTTTAGTTGGATTCCTCTGTTTAGTACTCCTTTAGGGGGTCCTGGAATGTTACCGGCGGGGGTTATTTTAGCAATTATGATCCTGCCGATTATTATCGCTATCTCTCGTGACTCTTTGGCCGCTTTACCGCCGGATTTGCGGCAAGCTTCCCTAGGTTTGGGGGCCACCCGTTGGGAAACAATTTTTCGAGTCTTAATTCCTGCCGCTTTTTCCGGGATTGTCGGGGGGATTATGTTAGCTTTAGGGCGCGCTTTAGGGGAAACCATGGCAGTAACGATGATTATCGGCAATTCTAACCGCATTAGTGCCTCTATTCTCGCCCCTGCTAACACGATCGCTTCCTTATTGGCTAACCAATTCGCCGAAGCATCGGGAATGCAAGTATCAGCTTTAATGTATGCGGGTTTTGTTCTCTTGGTTTTGACCCTAGTAGTCAATATCTTCGCCGAATTAATCGTTAATCGCGTCAAAGCTAAGTATTAAGCCGTCGGTCGTCAGTTATCAGTTATCAGTTTTGAGTTTTAAGTTTTGAGTATTAAGTGAGCAGTTTGTATTAAGTGTTCATCATCAAATGGCAGTTTACTGCTGTCTTTTCACTTTTCACTGTTTACTAATCACTGACAACTTTTAACACCTACCTACTTACTCTTCACTGTTCACTGATAACTGATAACTGATAACTGATATGGATAGTGCGAATTTAGGCAATAATCTCAAAAAGAAACCGAGTAGTCCTCGATCGCTATTGGGGACAATTATGACCGTTCTCTCGGCCTTATGTTTAGCTGTTACTGTGATTCCCCTCTTTGCCGTCCTAGGCTTTGTTTTTGTGCAAGGGGTGGGTCGTTTAAACGCCAATCTCTTTACTAAATTACCGCCACCACCGGGTTTAGGAGGAGGAGGCATCGCTAACGCCATTTTAGGCACAATTATTGTCGTTGCCCTGTCCACAGCGATCGCAGTTCCCATCGGCGTTTTAGCGGCGGTTTATCTCTCGGAATTTAGCGGTGATAACAAACTTGCCCAGGGTGTGCGCTTTGCTACCAACGTTTTAGCGGGTGTCCCTTCGATTATTGTCGGGGTTTTCGCCTACGGTTTGCTAGTTGCCCCCTTATTTGGCGAAGGAACAGCCCTTTTAGGCTTTTCTGCCCTTGCCGGTTCGATCGGTTTAGCGGTGTTAATGTTACCGACTATTATTAGAACCACCGATGAGGCTTTAAAAATCGTTCCCCAAGACATCCGCTGGGCAGCCATGGGTTTAGGGGCCTATAACTACCAAACCGTCCTAAAAATCGTCCTTCCTGCGGCAGTTCCCGCTATTTTGACCGGTGTAACCTTAGCAATTGCTAGGGCTGCCGGGGAAACCGCCTCCTTAATTTTTACGGCATTATTCTCTAACTTTTGGCCTCGGGGTGTCTTTGAACCGATTGCCACCCTTTCGGTCTTAGTTTTCAACTTTGCTACTGCCCCTTTTGCCCCTCAACAGCAATTAGCTTGGGCAGGTGCTTTAATTCTCGTGCTTTTGGTGTTGTTAACTAACATTTTATCCCGTTTAGCCACGCGCCAGAAAACCTATTAAGTCAAGGAAAAAGAACGTAGGTTGGGTTGAAGCATGAAACCCAACGCCCGCATAGTTTACGCTACCTCTAACCCATCCTACAAATAATTGTGCCTCCCTACTTAAGTCAGGGAAAAAGTGAAAAGCCAAAAGGGATATTTAAGTAAAAATCTACCTATCTTTCCAATTCATCAATTAGTCAAATTCAAGGGAAATAATTTATGCTAACTAACTCTAACCCCCATTCTACAGGAACCGTTTTAAAGGTGGATAAGGCTGATATCTACTATGGTAATTATCGGGCAGTACGAGACGTTTCCATCGATATTCCCAAAAATAAAGTCACCGCTTTTATCGGACCGTCTGGCTGCGGAAAAAGTACCATTCTCAGGTGTTTTAATCGTCTCAATGATTTAATTCACGGTTTTCGTATTGACGGCAAAGTTTTTTATCATAACCAGGATATTTACTCTCAAGAGGTGGATCCTGTCGAAGTCAGAAAATGTATCGGTATGGTGTTCCAGCGCCCTAATCCTTTTCCCAAATCCATTTATGATAATGTGGTTTACGGAGCGCGATTAAATGGTTATAAAGGCGATTTAGATGAATTAGTAGAAACTTCCTTGCGTCGGGCAGCTCTCTGGGAAGAAGTAAAAGATAAACTGAAAGAAAGCGGTTTTTCCCTATCGGGGGGACAACAACAAAGATTATGTATTGCTCGCACTATTGCCGCTCAACCAGAAGTATTATTAATGGATGAACCCTGTTCGGCACTCGATCCAATTTCAACTTTAAAAGTTGAGGAATTAATGCACGAATTAAAAGAACGTTATACAATTATTATTGTTACTCACAATATGCAACAAGCTACTAGAGTAGCAGATTTAACGGCTTTTTATAACGCTGAACCCACCGATAAAGGTGGCAAAATTGGTTATTTAGTCGAGTTTGATCATACGAACAAAATCTTCGGTGATCCTCAAGAACAAGCAACTAAAGATTATGTTAGTGGACGTTTTGGCTAAATTCAGTTGTTTAGGGGATAGGGAGATAGGGAGATAGGGAGATAGGGAAATTTCAGCTAAATTCCCCACTACCCCACTACCCCACTACCCCACTACCCCACTACCCCACTACCCCACTACCCCAACACCCAACACCTATTCCCCAACACCTATTCCTTTAAAGATTATGTATAGTACTGATGTTGTTACCGATGCGGTTTTGAGAACCAAAAACTTAAACGTTTACTATGGTTCTAATCTCGCTGTTCGTGATGTTAACCTTGATATTCCTGAGAAAAAAGCGATCGCTTTTATCGGTCCCTCTGGCTGCGGAAAAAGTACGGTTCTGCGCTGTTTTAATCGCATGAATGATCTGGTTAAAAGTGCCAAAATTGAGGGAAAAGTTACCTTTCGCGGCCAAGATATTTATGGTAATTCCGTTAATCCTGTGGGGTTACGCAGTCGCATCGGTATGGTTTTTCAGAAACCGAATCCTTTCCCTAAATCTATCTATGAAAATATCGCTTTTGGGGCGCGTTTAAATGGTTACACTGGTGATATGGATCAATTAGTAGAGGAATCTTTAAAAAAAGCCGTTCTCTGGGATGATGTTAAAGATAAACTCAAAGAAAGTGGTTTAGCTTTATCAGGGGGACAACAACAAAGGTTATGTATTGCTCGCGCTATTGCGGTTAAACCAGAAGTTATTTTAATGGATGAACCCTGTGCGGCACTCGATCCAATTTCTACCCTAAAAATTGAGGAATTAATTCACGAATTGAAAACCCAATATACTATAGTTATTGTCACCCACAATATGCAACAAGCGTCGCGGGTTTCTGATTTAACGGCTTTTTATAATGCTGAACCGACCCCAAAAGGTGGTAAAGTGGGTTATTTAGTGGAATATGATCGCACCGAGGCTATCTTTCAAAATCCTGCTCAAGAGTCCACTAAAGATTATGTTAGCGGTCGTTTTGGTTAGAGTATTAATAATTAATCGTTATTCATGACTCCGGGATAGATTAATTTTTTCCATCTGGAATGATTGAAAAACGATTAACTTAACTGATTGCGAAAACGTTTGGCACTAATAGTTAAAAGTATCACAGCGAAACCAATCAGAGCCAATACATGAACCCATAAAGCTTCTAAACCGACACCTTTTAAAAGAATACCGCGGATAATAGCTATGTAGTGACGGAGAGGATTAAAAAGAGAGAGATATTGAAAAAATGGCGGCATCGTTTCAATCGGTGCGATCGCTCCTGATAATTGTACCATGGGTAAATTGATAAAAAAGGTGGTTAAAACTACCTGCTGTTGGGATTGACAGAGTGTCGCTAACATAATACCGACACCAATACTAACAAAAATATAGAGACTAGCTAAAGCCATAAATAGGAAAAAGTTGCCCCGAAATGGCACATTAAAAATCACTTTACCGATGGTTAATGCTAACAAAACATCACCCAAAAGGAGGATGAATAAAGGCACAACTTTAGCTAACAAAATCTCCCAAGCAGCGGCAGGAGTCATCAGTAATTGTTCGAGAGTTCCCGTATCTTTTTCTTTAACAACGGTGATGGAAGAAACGATCGAACCGATTAAAGTTAATACTAATCCCATGACTCCGGGGACAAAAAACCAACTGCTAGAAAGTCCGGGATTATAAAAGAAAATTACTTGTGTTGAGATGGGAAGTGGCGCATTTTGATTAACTTTTCCCGTGCCGAATTCTTGGACAATTTGATTGATATAACCCTTAGCAATTCCTGCGGTATTGGCATCCACTCCATCGATAAAAACTTGAATAGATGCGGTTTTTTCTTGGGTGAGATTGCGACTAAATTCGGGAGGAATTATCAAACCAGCGGTTAATTTTCCTGTTTCCACCTGTTGGGTTAATGTTTTCTCATCAAAAGTGATCATTTCGGCATCAAAAATCTGATTTTCGGTAAAAGCAGCGATGAGGGAGCGACTTTCAGCAGTAGCGGCATAATCGACTATTCCTAATTTGATATGATGAACATCGGGATTAAGCGCAAATCCATAAATTAATAGTTGAATAGTTGGGGGAAAAATCAAGAGAATAATTAACTGTTTGTTGCGTAATATCTGGCGAATTTCTTTAATAACTAAAGATAAAAAACGACCTGTAAATAATTGCTTAAACATCTTATTATTCTCCTAACTGCATTCTTGATATAGCTTTTATTGCCAATAAAAATAAGACCATTCCCAAGAGTAAAATGATAACTAAATTATTGCCAATACCTGCCCAACCCACACCCCTGACAAAAGCATCTCTAGTAATTTCGATATAATAACGAGCGGGAACTATATTTGAAACTAAAGAGAGGGGAAAGGGAATATTACTTAACGGATAAATAAAACCACTGAGTAATAAAGCAGTGAGAAAACCCACTAAAGAAACACCTTGCACCGCAGAATTTTGATTACTGGTACGCGCACCTAACATTAATCCAAACATCACACTTGCCCATAAATAGAGGATAGTTCCTAACAGTAATGGCATTGGATCACCGGCAAAATTTAATTGAAAAATCAGACTTCCTAAACCCATAACTCCGATGGCGATTCCGATTCCTACTATTAGATAAGCGAGGGATTTACCTAGTATTAATTCTTCGGCAGTGAGAGCGGAGGCATAAACTTGTAAAATTGTGCCTTTTTCCTTTTCTCGTACCATAGCTATCGCTGATAAAAGTGAGGGAAAAATCCATAAAACCACAGCATAAACCCCCGGCACAATATAGAGAGATTCTTGTCGTCCCGGATTAAACCAAAGTCGGGTGGCAGTTTCGATAGGAATAGTAGCAGAAATTAAGTTTTCTGCTTGTAAAAAAGAGCGGGTAGTCGCTTTAATCGCACTGCGAATAATTCGGGCATTATTAGCATCTGTACCATCAACAATTGCTTGAATTTCGGCGGTTTTATTGGCTTGTAAATTACGACTAAAATCGGGAGGAATCACAACAATTGCCCTAGCAATACCTCGATCTAAAGCGGTTTCAGGGTTGCCTTCCCAAACCACGGGAATAAATAAATTAGTGGCGAACAAGCGATCGCCATAATTTTGACTAAAAACTGTTCGATCTTGATCTTGCACTAAAACTGGTATATCTTTCGCCTCTAAACGAATAGCAAAACCAAAGATAAAAAGAGTCATCACGGGCAAAATGAAAGCGAGGGCGAGGGTAAGTCGATCACGACTAAACTGCACTAATTCCTTACGACATTGGGAGAGAATTCGTTTCATGAAATTGCCCGATTAAGAATAAATTTTTACGGCATTTTTAGGGAACTTATCGCATCCTTTTGATGTCTAAGTGGGGTTTGCGGCCAAAAGTTTCTCGTGGTGGCAGGGTGTGGGGTTTTATCGATTTTCAGGTGGT
Organism: Microcystis sp. LE19-84.1B; assembly: GCF_027531875.1. Classification (NCBI taxonomy): domain Bacteria; kingdom Bacillati; phylum Cyanobacteriota; class Cyanophyceae; order Chroococcales; family Microcystaceae; genus Microcystis; species Microcystis sp. LE19-84.1B. The sequence continues at coordinate 7,966 of NZ_JAPZSR010000239.1, forward strand.
CAACTACCTAATTTTCAGGGAAAAAGTCCCCGAATTTTCCGCCCGATCACTCCCATCCCCGGTACTTTTTGATTTCAAAAAAGCCCAAAGACATTATCCAACAAGGTTTTTAGATTTATTCAGCAAACCCTATATAATTCTCAGTAGATGAACGTAGGTTGGGTTGAAGCATGAAACCCAACGCCCGATTATGTTACGCTACCGCTAACCCATCCTACAAATAATTGTGCCTCCCTACTTAAAAAGCTCTAAAGGGATTGTAACCGATGACGGATGAAAGATTAGAACGGATCGAGAGCATACTACAGGCTACCGTTGTCCTCACGCAACAGAATCGAGAAGATATAGCACAGCTAACCCGTGAGGTTAGGACAATAGCAGCGAGTCTGGAACGAACCAACGAGCGCTTAAATCAATTTATCACTCAAGCTGAGAGCGATCGGCAGTTTTTCCGCAACGAAGTCACTGGTATCCGTACAGAAGTTAAGCGAATCGTAGAGCATCTTTTCGGACAATCCCCAGATCAAGAGTAAAGATTAGCCAACAGGTATATATTATCCAAGTTATCGGCAAAAAGCTTGATCAATCCCCATTAATTCTCTGCACAACGCTGATAAATGCGTCTTCTAAAGAAAAGGGAAGCAAACGCAAGGATTGTACCTGTATTCCTGCGGCGCTGACAATCTTTTTGATCTCTGGAATTTCCCTGTCGGGATGATCGAGAGTCAGGTGCAAGCAATCGCCAAAAATCGAGACGCGCCAAGCTTGTAAACGGGTTTTTAAAATTGCTGCCGCTTGTTGCACTCGATCGAGACGTAATTCGATTAATTGCCCCGGTTGTGCTGCTTTAATTTGACTGGGGGAACCTTGCATCACCACTTCTCCAGCTACCATAAAACCCAGACGATTGCATTGTTCCGCTTCTTCGAGATAATGGGTTGTCACTAATACCGCAGTTCCCTGACGAGCCAAATCGTTAATTAAGCGCCAGAATTGTCGTCGCGCTAGGGGATCAACTCCAGAAGTGGGTTCATCGAGAAATAGTATCTCCGGTTCGTGCATGACGGAAGCGCCAAAAGCGACGCGTTGTTTCCATCCTCCCGGCAGTCTTCCGGTTAACATTGTTTCCCGTCCGATTAATCCCACCGTTTCCAAAACCCAAGCGATTTTTTGCTGACGGTAGCGCGGGGGAACCCCATAAACCCCGCAGTAAAATTCCAGATTTTCGATCACGGTGAGATCATCATAAAGGGTGAATTTTTGGCTCATATAACCAATTTTTTGCCGTAAGCTGGGATTACGCAGGTCTTGACTGCGCCCAGCTAAGGAAATCTCGCCATCAGAGGCGGAAAGTAGCCCACACAGCATTTTAATCGTGGTGGTTTTTCCCGCACCATTCGCCCCCAATAAGCCGTATATTTCTCCGTAGTCAATGGTTAAAGTAACACCTTTGACGGCGCAAAAATTAGCGAAGGTTTTCCGCAAATCCCTAGCATCGATCGCTATTCCCGTGGTGATGGTCTCGGATTTAAACTTTGGTAAGGGGATAAAAGGGGGATCGGAACCCTGTTGTCGCAAACGGGTGACAAAGACGTTTTCTAGGGTTGCCTCGCTAGGGTGGATAGCGCTGAGATGATCGATCGCATTCTGAATAATTCTGGTTGCTTGCTGGGGATTGCCAGTTAACACATCTAGACGATCACCAAATAACTGCACGTCATTAATATTTTGTCCATCCACCAAAAGAAGTATTTTTTCGGCGGTAGCGGCGATATCGGGCGATCGAATTTCCAGGCGTTGTAAACCGAGACGTTGGCGCAATTGGCTGAGGGTTCCGATCTCGTGAATTTCTCCCTCGTACATCAAAGCGATGCGGTGACAACGTTCCGCTTCATCGAGGTAGGGAGTAGCCACCACAATTGTTATACCTTCGCGGGCTAAAGTGGCTAAAATATCCCAAAATTCTCGCCGAGAGACGGGATCAACTCCGGTGGTGGGTTCATCGAGAAGTAGGATTTGGGGACGGGAAATCAGGGCGCAACAGAGGGCGAGTTTTTGTTTCATGCCCCCGGAAAGTTGACCGGCTAGGCGATCGCCGATGCCCTTCAGGTTCATTAAAGTTAAATATTTATGCCGACGCGCTTGCAAATCCCTCTCGGTTACTCGGCGCAAATTGGCCGCATAACGCAGGTTTTCATCAATGCTGAGGTCAAGATAGAGGGAAAATTGTTGGGTTAAATAGCCGATAGTTTGACGGACGTGACGGGGCTTTTTTCCCTCTAAATCCACATAACCACCCGATGGGTTCATCACCCCGCCCAGAATGTGAAAGGTGGTGGTTTTTCCCGCTCCATCTGGACCAATTAAGCCAAAAATTTCCCCCGGATAGACTTGGAAATTTATCCCTCTAACGGCGGCAAAATTGCCGTAGTTTTTCTGGAGGTTGACGACATGAACTACTCCCATCCGCTACGCCCTCGATTCGAGTTTCTGAAGTTTCTTCGTCCCTAGATGCCTCATACTTCCGCACAAGGTAGCACTAGACGACTCTGCATCTAAAGAGGCTCGTTCCAAGCCCCTAGCTTGACATCCTCGCCGCCGTAAAACGGACGGCGATTCCCAAACCTCACGATTAGGGATGTAATCTGACTGTTACTGTGTTTGGTTCACAGCTTTCTGGGATTTGTCGCGACCAGCGAATTGCTAAGGGTTCTGTGAATTTAGCTAAATAGATTTGTTTGTCTTTGAACTTAAAAGCAGATTTGGTAAATTCGGCACTTCCTCCTTGATGTTTTTTCTTAAAGTTAGGATACTTAGTACGACCAGCAAAGAAATTAGTGAAAGCTGTTTGTAAATGTCTTAACCCTTGTTGTAAAGGTACACAGCTAACTTCGTTTAAAAACTCTAATTCTTCTTG
>NZ_JAPZSR010000111.1:0-2775 GCF_027531875.1 Microcystis sp. LE19-84.1B
CTGATAACTGATAACTGATAACTGATAACTGATAACTGATAACTGATAACTGATAACTGATAACTGATAACTGATAACTGATAACTGATAACTGATAACTGATAACTGATAACTGATAACTGATAACTGATAACTGTTTTACTCAGCTTTTACCAAACCCTGAGAGCGAATACAGGCCTGTTCCCAGCGACAATCGGGATTAACTTCCACTGGTTTGAGTCGCGCCCAGATTTCGCCTTGATCATCGGCATAAAAACTATCGATAATAGCAGGAATACGAGTACCAAAAGGTTCAGTAATCAGGACAGAATCGGTCAGATTAAATACTTCGCCATTAGCTCCCGTCGCTTTTTCGATGACGGGAATTTCTGCTTTGGGAATCGGTTTTCGGAATGGAGGAGCCGAATCGAAACGGGGACGGAGAGGAGATTTTATCTCACTACTGACTGATTTTACCGTTTCCTCGGCTGGTTTTTCCTCAATTATTTCTGGAGGGGTTTCTGGAGGTTTGGGGGGTACTGCAGCCCTAGAACCCTTTTTAATAATTTGTAGAGGTTGTAGGGGAGGAGTGGTTTTAATTGGCTCTTCGGGGGGTTCAGGGGTGCTAGGGGTTTTCTTCGGGGGACGTGGCATGATACGACAAGGAAAATAAAAACTATAGGATTATTGAAGCACATCGAGCCGCTAACCCGCTCGACCGGCGCTTGTATCAATTTTGCTGTGGCTAATTCTTCCCTGGATCCGGGCCAGATACCCCGCACTATAGCTATCTAGGAATTAGTCGATTCCCCTCCCCCCTCTACTTTAATGAAAAAAATTCTCATTAAGTATTGACAAAAATTCCTAATAAGCTTATAGTTATTTATAGTGTTCTCCTCTCAAGGATCGGCAGTGGAACCGCGCGGCAGTCTCTAACAATGCGGTTCCCATTTTTTTTTGGAACGATAGAAGGCTTTTAACGTCTCTAAACTTCTAGGTTTCCTCATCCTTTGGCTTTTATGAACGATAATTCCGACCTGTACCTCGATCATCTCACCCATGCGGATACTGTCATTACTGCTGAAATTGTCGAGCATGAGAGTCAATCAACAGATGAGACAGATTGGCCGGCTCTATCCTCTCATTTACGTCAACAAAATCAAGAATTACAAGCGGAGATCTGGCGACGGGAGCAAGCTCTCGCAGAACTGCGATCGCGGTTAGCCGAGCAACATCGTCGCTTGCAAAGTTGCGATACCCTAATCCAGCAGCAAAGCGAGGAACTGCAATACGAAAAGCAACAATTACAGCGAGCTTTAGGGGAAATCGAACAGTATCGTCAAGCAGAACAACGGCAACCGATGATTATTGCCAATTTGACCGCAGAATTGACCCGCACGCGCCAACAATTAGCCCGTTTAGAGCGAGAATGTGCCTTAATTCAGGAAAGTTATCAGGAAAAAAGCCAAAAACTGTGCAACTATGACCAGCAATTGCAGGAATTACGCACCCGTCTTCAACGTCAACAACGCTACACCCTCCAGTATAAAGCGGCCTTGGCTCAGTATTTCCAGCGCGGTAGCGATCGCAATTCTCCCCCGGATTTAGCCATTGTCGCCAAGGCAGCCGCGATCGAGCCTTGGTCTCAGACAGAGAATCAAGAAAGCGATGAAGTCGCTGCCATGGATGAGTTTTTAGCGGAATTAGAGACAATTGAGCCAGTAGAATCCTTAAATAAGAAAGACAGGGATTGGCCGGCACCTATCATCTCTCCTTCCCCGAAATATTCCTCTTTTCGGGTTGATTTGCCCACTTTTATTAAATATCGCCAAGAAAAAGATAATTCCTGAACAACAGAAAGAGAGCCGGCGACTGTCCATGTTTCGTCTCGGCTCTCTATTCTGGTTCGCTCCTCACACTAATTAAAATCTATCATAAGCTGATGGTTTTGTCCACTAAATTTATAAAAGTTAATATTTTTAGCGAAAATTTGGGTTCAAAACCCCGCCATGACCGCTTAGGGTAGGACGGCTTTTTGGTATCTTTAGCTATCTGATCAATTCTCTGAGAACGTCCGTCTTATTATTAGTTCTACCAGTAGGTTGACAGAATTGATCTAGATGCTCCCTTTGGGAATCTTCTCGACTTTGTGAGATCATCAGTGCTTTATCTCGTGCCAAGGTTCTACCTTGGCACGAGATAAGGGAGGGTTTCCCTCCGTTTAGGGAAAACCGTAGTTTGGCTTTTGCGGCTACGATCCTTGCATAGCAAGACTTTTAAGGCTTAGTGGCTTTCCCGTGAAATTTCATTTCTCTAGCTGGTTGCGGTTTATAAGTTTACAACTGTTGCAAGCTTGTAAGGTTTTATGTAGTTTGTAAGGTTTTATGTAGTTTAGACAAAAGACAAATTGCCCGTCGCTAGAATGAAAATGATGAGGAAAGCAGACTTATCGATGGCTCTGAAAAAACGCACTCAGTTGATTTGTCTGAGAAAGATGACCGAATCATCAAATCAGAAAGGAAAAACTTATGCCGACATACACCCAAGTCTCTACCATCAATATAAGTGATAACACCGCCGCTAACCCTTATCCTTCTTCCCTGACGCTTTCGGGGGTTAATGGCACAATTACAGGGGTAACGGTAACTCTCTACAATATTAATCATACTTACCCCGATGATATTGATATTCTTTTAGTCGGACCGCAAGGACAAACAGTAATTTTAATGTCCGATGTGGGGGGAAGTACGGATTTATCGGGAATTAACCTCACTTTTGACGATAATGCCGTTAATT
>NZ_JAPZSR010000322.1:0-2408 GCF_027531875.1 Microcystis sp. LE19-84.1B
CTCCAGCTACATCAAATGTTCCCAAAAAATATAGAAGAGCTAATGCAAATTAGCCGCTATCGGTTGAAGGATTACATCAAAGGACAAAGAGCGATATCGCTTGCCCTATCTACCTTCTAGCTCGCTTGTCCCCCTCTCAGCAGGTAAGGACATAATCAACTTTTGTGGGAATAAAATTAAACAGTACCATATAGGATAAGCTGCCCGCGCATTTAAATTGCTGGTTGAGATGAGGCAAGAGTCAAGACTCCCCCAAGGCTGTTCCATGTTTCCTTCTATTTATTGAATTTTAACATTTAATTTATAGGTGGCATTGCCACGAGTTCCCCCTACAATTATTTCATAATTTCCAGTAGCCGGTAATTTTAAACTAGATTGGGTAGCTTCTGTTTTCAAAATTTGCCCATTCGGTGCAATCACATCGAATACGGCATTATTTTCTAATGCTGTAATTTTCAGATCCATTCTCTGTCCTTGATTCGCTCTTAATAAATAAATATTTCGACTCCCTCGAACAACCGATTGATTAACTGTAGTGGTATTAGTTCCTGGTGCCAACCGAATTTGAGACACTAAACAAGGTTGTTTTTGATAAACGACTCGTCCCGTATTCAAAGAATCTGAAGTTAACGTCCATTTTTCTTGAGTTGTTTGAGTATCTAACTCAATTTTTGTCTTGATATTTAAGTTTAACTGATTCCCATTTTTCCTTCCTTGTAAGGTTTGAGTATAGGAACTATAATAAGATTCTTGTTCATTATGAATCGTAGCTTCTACCCGACCCGTGACTTGATTTCCCTGAATATAAATCCTCGCCGTAGAATCTAGATCATCATTAGCGACTGAAAAACAATAACCTTGAATCGAAGAAACGCTAGACGCTTGAGCAACTTGTCGGGGTGGATGATTTGCCATCCTAGGTGTAACATTCAGTAAACTTGCCAAAATGACTACAGAGCTTAATAATTTCATCATCATAACTGACTCATGATTAAAGGTTAATTGATCACTGATTATACTAAATCTGGTTATTAAAAAAGGAATATTACAAATTGTTAACCGAGTCTTAAAAGCAAAGGTTTAAAATGTTTAGAAAGCTCTAACTGCGTTAAAACCGAGGCTCTTCACCTGACATTCAAGATAAAAAACAAGAACACAGCACGATACTTGTGTCAAGTTTTCTACATAATTCTTAATATTTATCTCGTTTTTGCTCTCTCGCTCTCCTCGGTTTTCTCGACCGAATCGCTAAAATAATTAGGGGTGTTTTATTTTCGATGTCAGTCCATGAGTGAACCCGTTACCCTTGAGGATATTTACCAGCTATTCCGCGCTTCCGCCGAGGAGTTTGATCGCCGTTTAAGGGAAAGCGATCTTCGTCGAGCGGAAATGGAACGTATCTTTGCCGAAGCGAAATTAGAAAGCGATCGCCGTGCCGCCGAAGCCGAGCGCTCGATGGCAGAACTGAAACGCACGGTTGAACGAACCAGCAAAGCGGTAGATAGTCTGACCACTCGCTGGGGTCGATTTGTGGAAGAATTGGTAGAGCCGGGGGTTTTCCGGCTTTTTCAGGAAAAAGGCATTGATATTAAGGAAGTTTATCCCCGTGCCAGAGTCAAGCGTCAAGGTATCGCCATGAAAATCGATATCCTAGGGGTGGATGATACAGAACTCGTTTTAGTCGAATTACTACCTAGATTTTCTCAAGATGATGTGGATGAATTTATCGAAAAATTGACTTGTTTTAAAATCGCTTTTCCCCATTACAAAAACTATCGAGCTTACGGTGCAGTGGCTGGTATTGAAATCAACGAAGGTGTAGATCGCTATGCTTATCAAAAAGGCTTATTTGTGATTAAACCCTCTGGGGATACAGTGGCAATTATTAATGATGCTAACTTTCAACCGAATACTTGGTAAAGAGATATAATTAGGCATTATTAGGTAGGTGTTAAATCCCCCCGTCTATCGGCACCCCCTGTCAGTCCATGAGTGAACCCGTTACCCTTGAGGATATTTACCAGCTATTCCGCGCTTCCGCCGAGGAGTTTGATCGCCGTTTAAGGGAAAGCGATCTTCGTCGAGCCGAAATGGAACGTATCTTTGCCGAAGCGAAATTAGAAAACGAGCGCCGTGCCGCCGAAGCGAAATTAGAAAACGAGCGCCGTGCCGCCGAACTTGAGCGCCAAGCTGCCGAAGCGAAATTAGAAAGCGAGCGCCGTGCTGCCGAAGCCGAGCGCTCGATGGCAGAACTGAAACGCACCGTAGAACGAACCAGCAAAGCGGTAGATAGTCTCACCACTCGCTGGGGTCGATTTGTGGAAGAATTGGTAGAACCGGCGGTTTTACGGCTTTTTCAGGAAAAAGGCATTGATATTAAGGAAGTTTATCCCCGCGCTAGAGTCAAA
>NZ_JAPZSR010000198.1:0-1063 GCF_027531875.1 Microcystis sp. LE19-84.1B
ACAGCTACATCAAATGTTCCAAAAAAATATAGAAGAGCTAATGCAAATTAGCCGCTATCGGTTGAAGGATTACATCAAAGGACAAAGAGCTATATCGCTTGCCCTATCTACCTTCTAGCTCGCTTGTCCCCCTCTCAGCAATTTCTCCAGTCTTCTAAACAATCCGCATAGGTGGAATCTTGACTTTTAATCTTCTTGAGAACTGTTTCTAGTTTTCCTTGTCCGTCCACATTGGTAAAATAACAAGCAAATTCTGTGATTTGATCTTCTATTGTTGTCAATCTATAAAGCTGACTGGTTTCCCTAATATCTTCCGCTTCTGGATACACATTTTTTAGACAATCGTTAAGCCAATTTAGTCGCTCTGTCTTAGTGTCAGAATCTTGATCGATAATAATACCAACTTTAGGGATAGCTTTTTTACGAATAGTCGCCTTAATTTCCTCGAAAGTGCTGGTTAATTTAGCTTGATCTAAACCCTGTAAACATTTATAGTCATCTTCCTCAAAGCAAATCGGTTTATCTAACTGAATTTTGGTAAAATTTAAGTATTGCACTAGGGCTTCGATAAAAATTTTATCATTCTTGCTCTCGACGATTAATAAGTTACTCACCTCTCACCTCATTGCCATGTTTTAAGGCGTACTCTAAAGTGCTTAATTGTCTTTTAATACCAATAATTTTATCAGTTCTGGGACTCCTTGCTAGTTCAAAATAGGCCCCCTGTTCTGGATAATATTCTAACCCCACATCCGCAAAAGCTTGGATCATCTCTAAACTATGGGTTGTGGCAAAAATTTGGCTATCTAGTTCGATAGCTAATCGGAATAGCAGTTTCCAAAATTCTCTTTGATTAGTGTAATGTATGCCGTTTTCAATTTCATCAATTAATAAAATAGAACTTTCCTTTAATTTCAGTATTATGGCTCTTCCGAACTTGTCATGTAAAATTAAAGAAAAAACAGACAATTATTGCTGACCAATAAAACAATAATTTATCTTTAAAAGCTGACTATGCTTGCAATACAGCAATTTATTGGTTAAAATATAGACAGCCAAGACC
>NZ_JAPZSR010000022.1:0-28503 GCF_027531875.1 Microcystis sp. LE19-84.1B
TTGGTATCAGAGCTATCAGATTTTTAGGGCTAATTGTGCAGCTGCTGGGCAAACAAATTAGCCTGTAATTCAGAGCCGGCAATCATTTTGACGATTTAGATAAAATTTTCAATGTGACAGTTGAGGGTGCGGAATGTGGGAAATATATAAAAGTCTATGAAGATGTGCGGAATGTCGGTTAAGTTTAAGGATGTTCCAGTTCCCTACACTTTTGCTTGATTCATCTTTACATCTGACAACGCCCAATAGACCAAAAGTGCTAGCATGGAGATTAAGCAAATATTTTGTTAAGGAGAGGGCTATGCCTCAATATCTTTCTCCAGGCGTTTATGTTGAAGAAGTACCTTCAGCCGTTAAAGCGATCGCCGGAGTTAGCACCAGCATCCCCGGATTTATTGGAATTGTACCAGACAAAATCCACCTGGTCGCCAAAAATCCGACAACGCCCGGAAGCACTAAGTTTGTGGACTTTGCGCCACCGCCAGCCAAGATAGCTAAATTGATTACCAATTGGACCCAATTTACCAAATTCTTTGGCGATCTAATCGGCGACGAAACAAAGGCACCAACGGCAGATGACAATCCTGCCATTGATCCTGGACACCAACACCTGGCTCACGCAGTTTACGGATTTTTCAACAATGGCGGCAGCAGTTGCTATGTAGTGCGGATTGTTGACAATACACAACTTGATGATGCTCTCAAAGCTTTTGCCGCGATCGATCCAATTTCACTGGTAGCAATCCCAGGAAACACCGATGACGCGATCCGAGATAAAGTGGTAGCTCATTGTCAAGCCACCGGCGATCGCTTTGCTATTCTAGATGGCCCCCCGACGGCTGCCGATTTAACCACTCTGACGAAAATTCCGGCTGACTCAGGAGTCATGCCGAAAAGAACCGATTTGGCCGCCTGGTATTTCCCCTGGATCAAGGTTTTTGACCCAGCGACTAAACTACAAAATCCTAGTGGTGATGGGTCGCTAATTGTCCCCCCTAGTGGACATCTAGCAGGAGTCTATGCTCGCGTTGACAACGAGAGGGGAGTCTTCAAAGCACCCGCCAATGAGGTAATTTTTGGCGCGCAAGACGTGAGCCAGCCCCTCAGTAAAGCTGACCAGGATAACTTGAATCCTAAAGGAGTCAACTGCATCCGCGTCCTCAATGGCAACATCCTAGTCTGGGGAGCCAGAACCGTCGGCGGCGATGACAATGCTGACTTGAAATACATCAACGTCCGCCGCACCCTGCTCTTTCTGCGGGAATCGATTGACGAAGGCACCCAGTGGGTGGTCTTCGAGCCGAATACTCCCGCCCTCTGGCAACAAATTACCCGCAACGTTTCGGCATTCCTTACCAATGTCTGGCGCTCGGGGGCTTTGTTTGGCAATACACCCCAGGAGGCGTTTTACGTCAAGTGCGATGCCGAAAACAATCCGCCTGAGTTGCGCGAATTGGGCCAAGTCGTCACGGAAATTGGCGTGGCGATTGTTCGTCCGGCTGAATTTGTCATCTTCCGCATCAGCCAGATGGCCCAAACCAGCTAAAAAAGAGGTGAGCTATGGCGATCGCCTATAAAACGCCAGGTGTCTATCGAGAGGAAAGCTTCCGCCAACCAGAAGCCAAGCTGCCCACCGGCATTCCTGGATTCGTCGGCTTCTTTCAGGCTAAGCCATCAGAGAAGGATTTCCCAGTCAACACCCCGCTGGCATTACACCGTCAGGAAGAATTCAGCGAAAAATTTATCGCCCAAGGCTATCTATTAGAGGCAGTGACCGGCTTCTTTGCCAATGGGGGTACTCGCTGTTATGTGGTGCGAGCAGACTCCAATCAAGAGCCAAAATCAGCCTTAGAAGCGGCTTTGTCGTCTCTCGCTCCCCTGAAGGATTTGGACTTACTGGCAGTTCCCGATGCCATGAAGCTGACGGATGAAAGTGCCATTATCCAAGTGCAACAGGCAATGTTGCAACAATGCGCCCAACAGGGCGATCGCTTCGCCATTCTCGATGCTCTAGCCACAGTCAAAAAGCAGCAAGAGGCAATTGTCCGCGGCCAACCCGAACCAATTAACGCGGCCCTCTACTATCCCTGGCTGAAAAATACCCAAGGGCGTTGGGTTCCCCCCTGCGGTCATATTGCTGGTATCTTTGCCCGCAGCGATCGCGCTAGGGGTGTCTTCAAAGCTCCCGCGAATGAAAAGATTCAGGATGCCCTGGATTTGCAAGTGGCGATCAACAATTCCCTTCAAGATGAGTTAAATCCTCTAGGTATCAACTGCCTGCGGGCTTTTCCCGGTCGTGGCCTGCGCGTCTGGGGAGCGCGAACCCTCAGTCAAGATCCCAACTGGCGTTATCTCAACGTCCGGCGGCTATTCCTCACCTTGGGGCGGTGGATCGACCAAAATCTGGGCTGGGCAAGCTTTGAACCCAATTCCCCCCGCTTGTGGGTGCGAATTGGGCGAGAACTGAGTGCTTACTTAACCCAACTGTGGCAGTCAGGGGCACTCCAGGGAGCCAGCCCAGCCCAGGCATTCTATGTCAAGTGCGATGCTGAAACTAACCCGACCGACCTCCGAGAAAAAGGAGAGGTGCTAACTGAAATTGGTTTAGCAACTGCTGCTCCTGCTGAGTTTCTCGTGATTCGGATCGTTCATCGGGCGGGAAGCGTGGAAATTCGCCCAACCGCTTGATTACTAACCATTCAATTGTCTTACTGGCTGTTTAACAAGGAGATTTTCTATGGCTGACAGAGTTGATCCCTATCGAGGTTTCAATTTTCGCGTTGAAATCGACGGCATTCAAGAAGCAGGCTTCCGCGAATGCAGCGGTCTAGATGCGACAACCGATCCCGTTGACTATCGCGAAGGAACCGATGCCAACCACGTGCGTAAATTGACCGGTTTGAATAAATTCGCGCCAATTACCTTAAAACGGGGCATCACCGATTCCAAGACCCTCTGGGAATGGCGACAAACCGTGATCAGTGGGAAAACCACCCGCAAAAATGTCTCGATTGTCCTATTCAACGAAGCGCAGGAAGAAAAATTGCGCTGGAATTTGCGGGAAGCCTGGCCTTCTAAATGGACAGGTCCGAGTTTTAATGCCACCAGCAATGAAGTAGCGATTGAAACCCTAGAAATTGTCCACGAAGAAATGGTTAAAGCTTAATCCCCGGCTAAACTGATCACCCAATCATGCTCCAGACTGAATTTCCCTTTACCTTACCCCTAGGGTATATAGATGGGGAAGGCAACCTGCATCGGGAAGGTGTGATGCGCCTAGCCACTGCCTTCGATGAAATTGCCCCCCTCAAAGATCCCCGTGTCCGTAGCAACCAAGCTTATCTGCTGATCGTCCTGCTGTCGCGGGTCATCGCTAAGCTTGGCAGCCTGGAGTATATCAACCCGAAGGTGATTGAAGGACTGTATGCGGCAGATTTGGCTTACTTACAAGACCTCTACTGCCGCATCAATCAAAATGGTCACAACCGGGTTCATACCCAATGCCCTTACTGCGAAAAAGAGTTTGACGTGGAACTCACTAGCTTGGGGGAGTAAGACGCTACCCCCTCGAACGGCTTTATGAGGAGGTAGCCTACATCGCCTACCACTTTCACTGGCAGCCGGAACAAATTCTGGGATTGGAACACCCAGAACGCCAGCAGTGGGTGGCAGAAATCGCCAAGATCAACCAGCGTTTTAACGAACAAACTTGAGCAAACAGGAGGAAATAACCGATGCCATCCTTGGGCTTAAACGCCGCTTTCAGTTTGGCGACCAATCTTTTGGGAATTCGCAGCGATCCCTATCAGGTCTTCAATTTTTTGGTCGAGATTGAAGGAATTTTGGCAGGAGGGTTCTCTGAATGTAGCGGTTTGCAGGTAGAAACTACTATTGAAGAGTACCAGGAAGGCGGTGTCAATGACTACATACATCGCTTTGCCGGACGCAGCAAATCCCCAGCTTTGATTCTCAAACACGGACTTACCCCGATTGATGGACTATGGAGTTGGCATCAAGATGTAGTCCAAGGCAAGATTGAACGCCAAAACGGCACAATTTATTTGCTGAACAAGCAGCGCATCCCGGTCATTTGGTGGAACTTTAAAGAAGCTTTTCCTTATAAGTGGACTGGCCCAGAATTGCGAGCAGATTCAGGCAACGTCGCCTTTGAAAGTGTCGAATTATTTCACCGAGGACTCAGCCGTCCTAGCGTGAGCAGTTTGGTAGGAGGAATCGCCGCTGAACTGAGTGCATCTGTCAATATTGGTTTCTAAAAAGGTGTATAAGATGGTCGATTCTCCTGATGAAAAATCTGTTCTGGTAGAGCGTCTCCTTCGCCGCCAGAGTGAACCTGTTGGGGTGATTAACCTAAAACAATTCCAGACTCAATTAGCACGAGTTCCAAGCTGGATGGTTCAGCGTTCTCGCTTCCTAGAAAGGTGGCAATCTCGTTATGCTTTTGGTGAGAGTGAACCAGGTAGCGGTACGGAATTAATGTTGGCTACACCAGTGCAGCCAATTACAACCGAACCGAACCTCACTAGCCAATTGTCTTCAGCAATGTTATCTGAACGGATATATCAGGAGAAGATTGCGCCACCAATAGAAAAGATTTCTGATTCCCAAGCTGGTCAAACTTTTCGCCTCAGTCGCAAAGCTGTTCCCTTAGCACCAGATTCTAATTCTTTAAGTAAACAAGTAAATTCCTCTGAGAAGATAGAGACTCCAGCAAACACTTCTGAAAAAAATAGCCCATCCTTGAGGACAATTGTTGAAAGTGTAACGGTATCAAATCCTGACTCCAAGCCAGCGGCTACCTTAGATCAACCACAGAGAACAGTTGCGCCAAAAGAGGAAGAAACAAAAGTTACTCTAGTTGAATTAAAACAGATTCAAGTAAGCAATTTAAGCACACCAAATTCCTTGTTGTTGCGCCAAAATTTGCACCAGCCAGTCGAAGCATCTGAAGAAAGGAAGATAGATTTCCTACCCGCTACTTCGGGAGAATCTACTTCCTCTTTGAGAACAATTACTGAAAGAATAAATACTTCCACTTCTAACTCAGAATCAGCAGAAATATCTCTCAAACCAGAGACAAAAGTTAATGCTATTGAACAAGAACAGTCTTTAGTTAGTAACGAAGCAATAACCAACCCTTTAGTATTCAGAAAAAACTGGCAGCAACCAGACGAAACATCTGAAGAAAAGAAGATAGATTCTTTAACAGCTACTTCGGAAGAATCTACTTTACCTTTGAGAACAATTACTGAAAGAATAAATACTTCCACTTCTAACTCAGAATCAGCAGCCATTTTAGACCAATCAGAGGCAATAGTTGCGTCAACAGAAGGAGAAACAAAAGTTACCTCAGTTGAATTAGGACAACCTCAAGTAAGCAATTTAAGCACAGCAACCCCCTTGTTGCTGCGGCAAAGCTTACAATCGCTAGATAAAGAATCTAACCGACTAACAACAGGTTCAGGTACAATACACAGAGAGGCGATCGGAGGACAAAAACAGTCAGGAAATCAAGCAAATAGAGATATTGCCGCCGTTAACTCCGAATTAGCAACAACTTCGATCGCCGTCGTCCCAGAAATTCCCTCTAGAGAGGTTCCAGGAAACCTCTCAGTCCCGACCAATCTGGTTTGGCGTAAAACTACCAGTGAACCAGCGAGGACAGTTTTCTCCGCTGCCAACAACGGCTATACTAACTCCTCTTTGCCGTCAGTCAGTCTCCCAGTCAATCCCAATCGTCCCAATATCCTGCGTCAGATGTCAAATACGGCTTCCGAGATGGAAGCTATGCCATCAAATCCTGCTATACCAGCGATCGCTCAGACAGCAAACCAGACTCCGGTAGTCAATGTGGCAGACATTGCCGAACAAGTCAGCCGTCTGCTGTTTCGCCAGTTAACCGTTGAACGTGAACGTCGAGGGATAAGCCAATGGTACTAGAAACGCCTACCAAATTAACGATTAAACCCCTACCACCGTCTAAGCTGCCAGAAATTACGGTGCAATTCAATCCGACTGCTTATTCAATTACCAAACCAGTCACCTGGAGTCAATCATCTACTGATACCTCAGCCTCAACAGCAAGTACAACTCAATCTGCCACTCAGAGAAACTTGAATGCACCAGTTTTGCAGTTTGGGGGAGGAGGAAGTCGTACCCTTGCTTTAGAACTGTTTTTTGACGTGACCGAACCCGTTGAGGGTAAGCCAGTAGATGACGTGCGCCAACTCACCAATAAAATTGTCAAGCTGACGCGCATTGAACGAGATGCTAATCCTCAGCAACCGCCAATTTGTAAACTGTCTTGGGGAAATCCCCTCGATCCTCCTGAGTTTCCTTTTGTGGGAGTGGTGACTAACTTGGTGCAGAACTTTACCCTCTTCAAAAGTGATGGCAAACCCCTACGCGCTAGGCTGACAGTGACTTTTACTGAATGGATTGATCGAGAAAAAGACCTCAAACAAACTGATCCCGAACAAACGACACGCCTAGTCAAGCGAGGAGACACTTTAAGCAGCCTAGCGGCGGAAGTATATGGAGATCCCAATCTCTGGCGCATTATCGCCCAAGCAAATAATCTAGACGATCCGCGCCATTTAAAAGTGAGCAATCCTCTAATTATTCCGAAACTACGTTGATGAATTATGAATTATGAATTGGGAATTGGGCAGGTGACAGAGTTATATGGCAGCGAACAGAAAACGGGGAAAAAACTAATCTAAAATCTAAAATCAGGAGAATTATCGATAATGCCGACAACGAGTACGCCAAATTTGCTGTTACCGAGTTTTGCTCTGAAAATTGGCGGTTCACCACTGCCAATTGAGACAGAAATTCAGGTTATTAGCATCACCGTTGAGGATGACCTAACTCTACCCAGTATGTTCACAGTGGAACTGACTGGACTTGAAACTCAGAATAGTCAGATTTCCTTACTCGATGACGCTCTTTTTGCTCTTGGTACTGAAGTAGAGGTTAAACTGGGTTATGGGAGCCAAGTGGCCACCTTAATTAAGGGAGAAATCACCGGATTAGAACCAGAATTTACAATTAATCGCCTGCCTAGCTTGATCGTGCGTGGTTATGATCGCCGCCACCGACTACAAAGAGGACGCAAGACTCGTACTTTCCTCCAGAAAAAAGACAGCGACATCGCCGCTCAAATTGCCAGTGAAGGAGGACTTACTGCCAAAGCCGAAGATAGCCAAGTCACCCATGACTATATTATGCAGGCTAACCAGACCGATCTGGAATTCTTGCAAGCACGAGCGCGGCAGCTCCAGTATGAGGTAGTAGTAGAGGACAAAACCCTCTTGTTCCGCCCGGTAGGGAATGCCAGTAGCGCCGTCTTAACCCTGACTCTGGAAGATAACCTGCTGGAATTTTCTCCCCGCCTCTCCTCTCTCGGACAGGTGAACCAGGTGTCAGTGCGCGGCTGGAGTGCCAAGGACAAGCAAAAAGTTCTTGGACAGGCTAAGGCAGGGGATGAAGTCTCGACGATGGGGGGACAGTCGAGTGGTGCCAAGCTTAGTGAGAGTGCCTTCGGTGAGGGGATAGGAGGCATTAGCGATCGCCCCGTTGCCAGTCAAGCTGAGGCTGATCAATTTGCTAAAGCTCAATTCAATCGGGAGGTACTGGGATTGATTACTGGTCAAGGCATTTGTCGGGGTAATACCCAAGTACGGGCTGGTAAAGTCATTGAGATCGATGGTATTGGGGAGCGATTTAGTGGACTGTATTACGTCACCGCGGCCAGCCATCGCTACGGACCTCGCGGTTACTTCACCTATTTTACAATTCGGAGGAATGCAATATGAATCTCTTTGAGGTGACAGTAGATACGGAAACTAGGGAAGCGATCGCTGGTCGTATTTTCGGAGTGGTCGTAGGTATAGTTACCAACAATAAAGACCCGGATAACTTAGGTCGAGTCAAGTTGAAATTTCCCTGGCTTAGCGATAAAGATGAAGATGAAAGCAACTGGGCGAGAATTGCTGCCCCAATGGCCGGCAAAGAAAGAGGGATCTACTTTCTCCCGGAAGTAGATGATGAAGTTCTGGTAGGTTTCGAGCAGGGAAACCCGCGGTTTCCTTACGTTTTGGGGGTTCTTTGGAATGGCAAAGATGCACCTCCAGCTAATAATAGCGACGGGAAAAATAACCTGCGGTTGATCAAATCTCGCAGCGGTCATGCCATTCGTCTCAATGATGAAGATGGCAAAGAAACTATTGAGATTATCGATAAAAGTGGCAATAACAGCCTAATTTTCGATACATCTAATAACACAATTACGATTACTGCTGACAAAGACATTACCCTTTCTGCTACTAAAGGTACGATCAAACTAGACGCACAAAAAATCGAAATTAAGTCTTCCGCCGACAGCAAAATAGAAGCTGGTGCAGGCATGGATATCAAAGCCAGCGCCACCATGAATCTTAAAGGCGCAACTATCAACCTCAATTAGTTTTAAATCCAAAATCTAAAATCTAAAATCTAAAATCTAAAATCCATTATGGGACAACCCGCAGCTAAACAAGGCGACCAAATTATTGCCACCGACACCCACATTGTCATGGTGCCAGCACCGCCGGGACCACCAGTTCCGACTCCCCTTCCCCACCCCTTTATTGGCATCATCAACGGCAACCTCAGTGCAGATGTCAAGATTATGGGGATGGCAGCCGCCACCGTGGACAGCACGGCGGACAACACCCCGCCCCATATCCCTACCCCTCCTGGTACGGCCTTCCAGAACCCTCCCGCCAACAAAGCTACTATTAAAATCGGTAGCCCAACCGTCAAGATCAACGGCAAAATGGCAGCGCGCAACAGCGATACAGCCCAGACGTGCAATGATCCAGCCGATTTGCCCGTAGGACAGGTTATTGCTGTCGGTACTGTCTTAATTGGTTAAATGGAGGATAGAGATGGAGAAATCTTTTTTAGGTGTTGGCGTAGGATTCCCCATTCAGGTGGATTCGGGGGCACTCAAATGGGCTAAGTACGAAGAAAGCGTCCGTCAGTCCATCTGGATCATTCTGGGAACGGCTAAGGGCGAGCGCGTGATGCGCCCTGATTTCGGCTGTGGGATTTACGACCTCGTTTTTGAAATGAATACGGCAGCCACCGCTGGCAAAATTTCCCAACAAGTGCGAGAAGCTTTGCTCTTGTTCGAGCCTCGCATTGATGTACTAGACGTTCAAGTGATTCCCCAATCCGACAGCGACGGAGAAAAACTGCTCATCAGTATTGAATATCAGGTGCGAGCAAGTAATAACGTTTTTAATCTCGTCTATCCGTTTTATTTAGAAAGGAGTGCCGGTTGATGAATTTTAGATTTTAGATTTTAGATTTTATATTGATCATCCTAAAATTATCAAATTCTGAAAATCCTAAAATCCTGAGAATCCTGTTTGATTTTAGATTGATCATCGGCTAATCTTCTAATTCCCAATTCATAATTCATAATTCAATGGTTAAATCAGCCCCGAAAATTGACAAGCGCACAGCAACTGAGATTACCCAGCAGTTGCAGGAATTACTGCTTGAATATGCACCCACTTGGCAGGAATCTGAAATAGATCCAGTAACAGGCAAGAGACTGCCGAAAAAGGGGACTATCAGTGCCGTCTTGATTGGCACCTTTGCCCGCTTTGCCGAAATTATCATCGAGCGCTTGAACCAAGTCCCGGACAAGAATTTCTTGGCATTCCTGGACTTGTTAGGAGCCTCCCGCCTCCCACCTCAAGCCGCTCGCACTCCCCTGACCTTTTCTTTGGCGGCTGGCTCTACAGTGGATGTAGTGGTTCCAGTGGGAACTCAGGTAGCCGCTCCCCCGGCGGAAGGGGAAAAAGACCCAGTCATCTTTGAAACAGAAGCGGAATTAGTAGTTACTGCTGCTCAACTCACTTCCGTATTTGTGCAGGAGCCGCAGCAGGATACCTGGAGCGATCGCACTGGGTGGCTGACGACCAAAACTGCAACTGCGGGTTTTGTCTTTCATGGCGATGGGGGAGTCGAACACAGCCTGTACTTAGCTTGCGACGACCTGTTCACCCTACCAGTTGCTAAAACCGCCACCTTAACAATTCAATCTGAGGAGGCTCAGAGGTTAGCAGGACTCCCCTTGACTTGGTCTTATTGGGATGGTCAAGATTGGCGGCAAATCAGTCAATTGGTCAGTAATATCTCAGAAAATAACCAAAGTTGGCAAGTATCAATTCCTAACTTTCCCGTTCCCGTTAAACAAATCATCAATGGCGTAGAAGCGTCCTGGCTGAAAGTTGCGCTCAATCAGTCTTTAATCCCTGGTTCTCCTCCCTTACCGAAAATTCAAGGGATTACAGCGAGCGTGAGCGTTACTCAGTCTAATTTACTACCCGATCTCGGTTTTATTAATTCTTCACCCCTCGACCTAACTAAAGACTTCTCTCCCTTTGGCGAAAACCCCCGCCTCAGCGATACTCTATACCTAGCCAGTCAGGAAGTCTTTGCTAAAGCTGGAGCTAGGGTAACAGTCAATATCAGCCTCAATGAAACTGTCCCCGTCAACAGTGGAAATGAAGTTGAATTAGCCTTCGATGCTTGGGATGGTAAAGCTTGGCAGCCATTATTGGTAACTTCCAGTAGTCCAGCAACTGCCAAATTTACCCAAAGTGGCTCAATCACTTTTACCTTGCCCAATCGGATGGGATTAGGTGAAGTTAATGGTAAGAATAATTATTGGATTCGCGTGCGGATTGTTCGGGGAAACTATGGCACGGGTATTTCCTCTCAACCCCCTACTTTTACTACCCTCAGACAAGAAATTAGGGAAAGCACTGAGCAAATTATCGTCAACAGTAGCCGGGGATTTATGCCAGGCGATCGCATCCAAATTGCCACGGGAACTAACACTCAGGAAATCCGAACTATCGGGGTTGTTAATACCTCAAATAATAGCCTAACTTTGACAGAATCCCTACAATCGCCTCATCCCGTGGGGACAGGAGTATGGTTAATCTCTAACACCCTTTCTCCCCCTTTGCTCAAATCCCTAACCCTAACTTATACATATAATGCTACTCAGTCCCTCTCTGCCTGTCAAACCTACAATAACTTTACCTACATTCAACAGAAAGAACAACCATTTATTCCTTTTGAAGCCCTCACAGAATCTCATCCTTCGTTATATCTAGGATTTACCCTTCCGCCAACTCGCTCCAATTTCCCCAATCGTCCTCTGAGTCTTTTTGTCTCCTTAGCAGACTTGAAATATGGGGAAAAATTTATCCCTCTTTCTCCCCCCTACAGTCGTCAAGTTGCGACAACCGGAATAGTCACCCATCCTATATGGGTAACAAATGATACGGATCAATCAGTCACTTGGCGAGTGGAAATTTGGGGCAATAATTGGGAGACGACAATCTCAGAGGAAGGGACTTCAATTACTCTTGCTCCTGGGGAAATAAAATCCTTAAAAGTGCAGATTACTATTCCCGAAGATCTCAATCAGGAAAACCGAGATCTTGCTTTCCTCCGCCTGAGCCGTCCTGATACTTTT
Organism: Microcystis sp. LE19-84.1B; assembly: GCF_027531875.1. Classification (NCBI taxonomy): domain Bacteria; kingdom Bacillati; phylum Cyanobacteriota; class Cyanophyceae; order Chroococcales; family Microcystaceae; genus Microcystis; species Microcystis sp. LE19-84.1B. The sequence goes on from NZ_JAPZSR010000022.1 coordinate 11,564, forward strand.
GCTACTATTTATACTGCTACTTTAGAAACTTTTGTGGCAGACCAACTACCGCCAATGTCGCCAGTCCGGTTATCTTGGCAATATTGGAATGGACAAGCTTGGTCAAAACTTACGGTCGATGATGGCAGCGAAAATTTCACCCTTTCAGGATTAATTAAATTCTTGGTTCCGGCTGACTGTCAAACTAAAGCCGAGTTTGACTTATCGGAACGTTACTGGTTACGGGTACAGTGGGAAACAGGAGACTATCTCATTGAACCTAGAATCATCAACCTTGCCCTCAATACAACTTTTGCCAGCCAAACGATCACGATTGTCAAGGAAATTTTAGGTTCTAGTAACGGGTCAGAAAATCAAATTTTCCAAACGACTCGCTTTCCCGTCCTGCAAAACCCACAATTAGAGGTCAGAGAACCAGAAAAACCTTCAGAACTAGAGCTAGAGAGACTAAAACTGCAAGGAAATAGCAACCCGATTACCCCAATTCCCAATTCTCGAGAAGTCTGGGTACAATGGCAGCAAGTTCCTGATTTTTATGGCTCAACTTCGCGCGATCGCCACTACGTCCTCGACCAGCTTACGGGCAAAATTCGGTTTGGTAACGGACGCAACGGGCTGATTCCGCCTCTGGGAACTGGTAATCTAAGGATAGCGCGGTATCAGACAGGCGGCGGTAAAGCGGGGAATAAACCAGTCGATAGTATTGTGCAACTGAAGACCACAGTTCCCTACATCGAGAAAGTGACCAACTTACAAGCGGCGGCGGGTGGAGCAGAAGCAGAGACCCTGGAATCCCTGCGCGATCGCCTCCCTGAAACTATCCGTCACCGCGATCGCGCCGTCACCCTAGAAGATTACGAAGACTTAGCAAAACTGGCTTCCCCAGAGGTGGCAAGGGCGAAATGCCTACCTCTACATTGGCTAGGAGATCCACCTGAGCAAGCACCTAGACGGGGAACAACCAGCATCATCATCGTACCGCGCTCTGAGGCGCTCAAGCCTCTACCAAGTCTGGAACTGATTAGCCGAGTTGAAAAGTTTCTCAGAGCGCGTGCTTGTCCAACTGTCGAGATTCTGGTGGTTGGGCCTCCTTATATCCCAGTAAGCGTTAATGTCGAAATTGCTTTGAGTTCACTCGAAGGAGCCAGTGCTGTCGAACAAGCAGTTAAAGCAACGCTAGAGCAATTTTTACACCCCCTGACGGGCGGATTAGATGGCAATGGCTGGGATTTTGGACGCGAACCCTACAAATCCGATTTTTATGCCCTATTAGAAGCCGTCCCGGGTGTCAGTTATATTCGCCGCCTCCTGGTCGATGATGGCAGGGTTTCTCAGGAGGTTGAGGCGATAAGAAAGACCGGCCGTTTCTTAGTCTATTCTGGTACTCACACCATCAGCCTATTTTTTAAGGAATCTTGAGGAAGCTTGCAGTTTTTGAAGATTGAAAATTAATTAAATTGTGAATTATTTACCATGCCTTTAGAATTGCCTAACTTAGATGACCGCACTTATGAGGATCTTGTTGCCGAAGCCCTCAGACTGATTCCTAACTACGCCCCGGAATGGACAAATTATAATCCCTCCGATCCCGGCATTACCCTGATTGAAATGTTTGCCTACTTGACGGAAATGTTGCTGTATCGGCAAAATCGAATAACTGATGATAACTTGCGAACATTTTTGCGGTTGCTTAATGGACCTGATTGGGTTGCCGATCAAAATCAGGATTTAGCACAAGAAATCCAGGATGCTGTTTTAAATTTGCGGGATGAATATCGAGCAGTAACGGCTGAAGATTACGAAACCCTAAGTCAGCAAAAATTTAACATCTGGTTAGTGCAGATGCAGCAAGAAGAAAAGGCGGACAAATTACTTGAAAAATCTCTTAAAGACCGATGCAAAGAATGGTGGGAAACCACGAATTTAGAGATAAAAGAAGAAAATTTACCCTCAAAAGTGAGCCAAAAAATTAGACGCGCTCACTGTGTTCCACAACGCTATTTAGGAGCAGGAAAGGAAGAAGAAAAGAAGCAAAGTAAACCTAACTATGTTAGTGTTCTGATTCTACCTGATAAAGATAGTGACAGTGCCAATCAATTAGGACCGCAACCAACGACTCTACTACGAGATGCACTTCAGGGATATCTTCAGCAACGGTCTATCCTTACTACTCGCCTGTCGGTTGTCGGACCAAGTTATACTCCTGTCAGTGCAGAAATTCTCGTTGCTCGTCGTTCTGATGTACTCACTGAGACAGTCAGTAACGGCATCGTCAAAGCTATGCAGCAATTTCTTGACCCAGAAAACTGGCCCTTTGGTCGAGATGTTCACGTCTCGGAGGTGTATGAATTACTAGAAAAAATTGACGGAATTGATTATTTAACAGACGTTCTACTTGTCAGCGAGTGCCAGCCAGAAGATCAACATTGCCTAGCAACAGATACTATCTGGAACGATCAGGGAGAACCGATTGGACTGCGGCTATATGATCATTATTTGCCAGTAAATCGCCTTAAATTATCCCAGATTGTTATCGCACCTAGTGCTAATTTCTTGGCAGTGCAGTTAACAATTAAAGTTAGGGCTGCTTCTGGAGCAAATCCTGACTTACTGAAGCGAGAAATTAAAAGCCAAACCAGAGCTTTCTTTCATCCTTTATATCCCACAATTCACGAACTAAATCCGCTGGGTGTAACTGACATAAAAATTGAAGTTACCGACAACCAAACAATCAAACTAAGTAGCTTGCAATTAGTAGATTCTCAGTATCTTGAGACAAATTCTCTTGAATTAAATTTGGCAACAATTATTACTGGTATTGCTCAGGTTACTTCTATTCAATTATCCAGCGATCGCAACCAAGAAGGGGGATGGCTGTTAATCAAAGCAGGAGAAGTGATTGATTTGCGATCACTGGTTGAGGTGAATTCAGCTATTACTGGTTGAGCCAGTAAGTGATCAAACAATTTTTTCTGGAGGGGATTTTATGACAATTAATGAAAGAACTGGACAGGCGAGTAGTTTACTAAATTACCTACCGGCTATTTTTCAAGAAGATAGTGAAGCTAACCAGCCGAATTTTCTCGGTCGCTTCCTACTGGCTTTTGAAAGAATTATCCTTGGTTTAGGGGAAGTATCTTCAGAAGTTCCTCAACCGGGTCTAGAAGAAATTCTGGGGGGAGGAAACATTACCGATTTAGACAAGCTACTCAATCCAGCTAGTAGCGGAACAACCCAGTTAGCGGGAGTGTATCGGTATTTTGAGGCTGGAGCCAACTTGAGTGCCTCTCAACGCGCTCCCAGCGACCCCAGGGACAAAGACTTCGACTTCTTACCTTGGCTGGCTAGTTGGGTAGCCTTGACTCTGCGGGATGATTGGGAAGAAAATAAGAAACGACTGTTGATTGCTAGAGCAACTCAATTGTATCGGCTGCGAGGCACTAAACGCGGTTTAGAAGAAGCTTTAATTATTTATACCCAGACAGGGGTACAGACGACATCTGATGTTGGTGTGCAGGTCAATGAACTGAACGCGCCATTTCAGGTAGGTGTCCATGCTACTATTGGGAAAGATACCATCCTTGATGGTGGCGCTCCCTTCTTCTTTTGGGTGCAAATTGTTTTGCCAACGGCCAATCCTGAACGGCGCAAGCAACAGCAAGAGATTGTCACCGCTATTGTCGATTTACAAAAACCGGCTCATACTGACTATCGCCAACCGATTACGGTAGTAACGCCTGTATTTCGGATTGATGTTAATTCCACTGTAGGCATCGATACTCTTTTAGATCCGCTTTGAAGATAACCGACCTAACACTATCTGTACTGCAATCTAAACTTACCCAAGGAGACGAAAGATGGCTAACCCAATCAAACGCTTAAATTACTTTAACGGGCAATTCCTGCGAGCCCCCGATTTTACTGAGGAACAAACCTATCACCTAGAGATGAGACGGCGACACAATGAGAATCTCCACACTTGGGGCATCGCCGATGGCTTAAAATTACAATATACTATTGGTTCGTCCCAGATAGAAATTGCTGAAGGCATGGCGATTGACAGTAAGGGACGAGAGATTGTGCTAGTGGAGAAAGCTAATAAAGATTTATCTGGCTTTGTTAATAAAACGGTCTATGTTACTATCGCCTACGAGGATGAGCTAGTCGATGAGAAGGATGAAACGGGAGTAAAAGGCTTTACCCGCTTAAAAGAAATCCCCACAGTTAATGTAAGTGAAAATCCCCCTTCTGCTGCTCAATTGAGTGTGCAATTGATCTTGGGGCGGGTGACAGTGAATAATGAGGGCAAAATTACAGCCACCGATGAAGGAGAGGGAGTCAATCGGCGGCGTGCTGCTGGGGTTGTTGCTGGCGATTTAGAAGCCCGTAGTCTCACTTTAACTGATACTAATGTTGACCCATCCCAATGGTCCCGGATGCGTTTAGGAGCCGCCGGACGAGCCGATTTACAAAGTAGCCTGAAAGTTGCTGGTAATCTGGAAGTGACTGGGACAGTGGATGGTCGGGATGTTTCTGCCGATGGGACTGAGTTGGATAGCCACACCAGTAACACCAATAACCCCCACCAAACAACCGCAGCACAAATCGATAACCAGGAGGGAACTAACCGCCTTGTTACTCAGATTAATGCGAGTACAGGGGTGATTAATGAGGCGAGAATTGACCCAGCAATTGCCCGGGATAGCGAGGTAACTGCCCTCGTTAATAATCACGCCAATAACACGAATAATCCGCATGGCACGACTGCCGCACAAGTAGGAGCGTTAGTCAGCATCGACGGGGTGAACAATCCCGGCGGCAATGTGGATTTAGTCTCCTCAAACGCTATTACCCTCACCCCAGATAATACCAACAAACGCATCACCATTGGCGAAACTCATTCAGCCCGTACAGATAATCCCCACAATACAACAGCCGCCCAGGTAGGAGCTTTGCCCATCAGTGGGGGGACCCTTACGGGTAATGGCAGTCTCACCGCTAACACCTTAACTGTAGTCAATGGACTGACTATTAACAACAATATCGGCGCGAATGAGTCGTTAGAATGCCGGGGCAGAATGCGGCTGCGACAAATTAGTAACAGTTCTCCTACCGCAGGCATCTGGTGTTCCAGCGTCAACGCCTATTACGGTGAAGTTGATACTGCCTTCATCGGCTTATTCAATGAGAATTCGGTCGGTTTTTGGGGCAGCACTGGCCAGCCGGGATGGCGGCTTTTGGTTGACACCACTAGCGGCAATCTGACGGTTACAGGCAATGCCTTCAAACCAGGCGGAGGGGCTTGGGGCATTTCCTCTGATGAAAGGCTCAAAAAGAATATCAGTACCCTAGAGGGAGCCTTAGATAAACTCCTCCAACTGCGGGGCGTATCCTACGAGTGGAAGGAACCAGAAAAACAAGGAAACTTGACCGGACCGCAGATGGGGCTGATCGCTCAAGAAGTAGAAGCCGTGTTTCCCGAATGGATTGGGGTAGATGCCGACGGCTATCAGACCCTAAGCATCAGAGGGTTTGAAGCCTTGGTTGTCGAGGCTCTCAAGGAGTTAAAAGCAGAAAATGAAGCCCTGAAAAAACGGTGTGAAGAACTCGAACGACAACTAGCAGTCGGGACGCTCTAGAGTGACGGGGCTTGAAAGGAACAATCTCAGAGAATCTTATGGAACATCCACCGCCCATCGGCAGCCAAATCCTTACGATCTATGACTACACGGACGAGCAAGGCCGCTTGCTGTTTCAAGTCGTCCGCCTCCAGCCCAAAACCTTCCGACAGCGCCGCCCTGATGGTCGAGGGGGATGGCTGTGGAATCTGGAAGGGGTGTGGCCAGTTCTCTATCGCCTGCCAGATGTTCTCAATGCCGACACAGCGATCGTGTTTGAAGGAGAGAGAGATGCAGAGACGGCTGTGCAATTAGGGCTTCCTGCTGGTTGGGCTGCCACTTCCAGTCCTTTTGGATCGGGTCAGTGGCGGACTCAATATTCAGAGGCTTTGGCCGGCAAGCGTGTGTTGATCTGTCCCGATACCGATCGCCCCGGACAACTTCACTTACAGCAAGTCGGACTCGCTTTGCGGGATAAGGCAACAGAAATTAAAGTAATTACCCTGCCTCCGGGAGTCAAAGACTTAACGGAATGGGTCGAGAAAGGCGGGCAAGCTGACCAGTTTGCTCTCTTAATCCAGCAAGCCAAGCAGTTTGACGAGTTACTGCCTGACCTCGCAATTGAAGAAAAGCGGCGCGTTACCTGGAAAAAAGTTGCTCAGGAAGAGCCCCCACCCAGTCACAGCCAAATTGTCACTACCTATGACTACACAGATGAGCAGGGCAACTTGCTGTTTCAAGTCGTTCGCCTCCATCCTAAAAGCTTTCGGGAACGCTGCCCAGATGGTCAAGGAGGATGGCGCTGGCATCTAGGGGGTATCAGGCTCGTCCTCTATCACCTAGCGGATGTGCTGGAGGCCGACACTGTCTTGGTTTTAGAAGGAGAAAAGGATGCAGACACCGCTAGGCAATTGGGGCTCCCTGTCGGTTGGGCGGCTACCTCTAACCCCCTTGGTCCTTACCAATGGCGAGAGGACTATTCCGAGGCACTGCGGGGCAAGCGCGTTTTTCTCTGTCTCGATACCGATCGCACCGGACAGCGCCAATTAAAAGAAGTCGGATTGGCTTTAATCGGCAAGGCAAGAGAGATTAAAGTTGTCAACCTTCCTTCGGACGTAAAAGACTTGACGGAATGGGTTGAACGGGGTGGAGATGCCAACCAGTTTGCCCTTCTTCTCGCACAAGCTATACCTTTTGAGTATCCGCGACTGGATACAGAACTTAAACAAAATATCCGTCCCCTAGAGAAAGCTTTAGAGAAACTGATGCAACTGCGAGGAGTAATTTATGAATGGAAAGAACCAGAAAAGCAAGGAAATTTGACTGGGACTCAAATTGGGTTCCTGGCGCAAGAGGTGGCAGCCGTATTTCCAGAATGGGTTGGTGACAGTTCTGATGGCTATAAAACTCTGACCATCATGGGTTTTGAAGCCCTGACTGTGGAAGCTTTCAAAGAACTAAAAGCTGAGCAAGAAGCCTTGCAAGCCCGTTGTCAAGCAATAGCCGTTAAAATGCCTGAGCTTGCACTGATTTCTGCTATATTAGTAGAGTAGAGCTAGGGCAGTTCTCAACAGTTAGCGATTTTGCCCAACTCCTAAGTACCTAAGCAAAATTAATTACACATATCTAACCACCTCTTGCCTCCTACCTCTTGCCTTTTGCCTATCTTCACTAGGAAATTAATTTTGCACGACTACTTATTAATAAAAAAAGGAGGTAATCATCATGTCTTTAAATGAAGTCGGTATCTACAGCAGTCTAAAACTGGGAAGAGACAACGTTCCTGAAAGCGATTGGCCATGCTTGCTCTATGGGGGACCTAAACAGTTCGGCATCAATGATTCTCTTACGGTTACTGGCAACGTCGGCATCGGCACTACTACCCTAGAAAATCCAGAAGGTTGGAGCCGCATTCTCGATCTTTTAGGGGTTACTGATGCCAAATTATCGGTTAGAACCGCTAAGATTGATGGGCGAGTGTCTGTCCACGAGAAGGGCTGCTGGGGGTCGCCAGCAGGAGCCATGATTCTCGGTACGAAAACTAACCATGCCTTGAGTTTTGGGACGAACGCTACTACTAAAATGACGATTCTGGGTAATGGCAATGTCGGTATTGGAACAATCACCCCAGGGGCTAAGTTAGAGGTCAGTGGCAATTTGACTGTTACTGGCAATATCAGCATTGCCACCACCGCCGCTCCTACCGAAAGATTAGAGGTCAATGGCAATGTCAAAGCTACCTCATTTCTCGGAGATGGCTCAAACTTAACGGGAGTTGTAAAAAACCTCGACTTGGCAGTTAAAAAAGCCGGGGATACGATGAGCGGGGCGCTGACGATTCAGAACAGTCTAAGTGTCACTGGTGAAATTATTGCAGGCAGTATTAAATGGGGTAATAACAGCAGATTAAGTTCCGATCAAGGAGGCAGTATAGAACTCGGTGGAAATGCGAATACACCGGGTCAAGGTACACCCTACATTGACTTCCATTTTGCTGGACTGACCCAAGATTACAACACTCGAATCATTAATGATGCCGATGGCAGACTTTCCCTAGTTGCTCAAGAGATTTGTCTATCTAGCTATGGCGGTGGTACACCAGTTGGCGCGATGAGTATAGATGTAGGAACTTTTGGGACTATGGAAAATGCTGGCAATAGTTATTTTTTCCGAGTCAGAGATATTGGCGCTGGACCGAGTACCCCCTTTTATATTCGAGGTGATGGTCAAGTTTTTGGACAGTTCGCCCAAAGTTCTTCCAAAGAACTAAAAGAAAATATTGGTCTGCTTTCCCTCCAGGAAGCCGCTCAAATCTTAGCAGGACTCAATCCCGTTAAGTTTAATTATAAAACCGATAGTGACCAACATCAAAATATCGGATTTATCGCTGAAGATGTACCAGAATTGTTGGCAACTTCTGACCGAAAAGGAGTGAGTATTATGGACATAGTTGGCGTATTAACTAAAGTCTTGCAAGAGCAACAAACTACCATATCTGTATTAACCGAAAAAATCAAAGCGTTAGAGTCGCAAAGCCAAAAAGCTTATTAAATTCAAGGAAGTAATTAAGGTGGACTGTTTCGGCTAATTAATAATTTACGGACTTTATCGCCTTGAAATTAAACCAACAGGAGGATATGAACCATGAACCCCATCAACTATGACACTCTCAGCCTAGATGAACTCAGACAATATATATTAACCCATCGTGAAGATACTATGGGTTTTTATGCCTATATTTATCTTTGAAAAGCAGATGGACGAATGATTATCGTAGGTTTAGAAGATAATTATTGGGAGGAAAAGATAACCCCCCAAATACAAGAAGGTCAATCTTAACTTAAAGTGCGATCGCTGATCTTGTAGGGTGCGTTAACGAAGTAACGCACCATAAACTTGAGAGACACTCAGACAAATAAGACATGGCAATCATCTCTAAACCAATTTAATTTCAGCTTTTCCTAGTCCAGTAGTGAACTAACACAGCAACCAAAAAACTCTGTGTCCTCTGTGTCTCTGTGGTGTTTATTATGGTTATCGAGGCTAATAAAGCCTGGTTGGAAAATCTATTACCAGCTTTACAGTGGTTAGACAAACTGCTAGAAAAAGCAGTGGTTGCCGCTCAAGCAACCTATACCAAAGACCCAACAACTGAAGCCTATCAAGGTCTTTACATCACTCAGGAAGATGTCGAGCAATTGTTAGTGCGCCAACCAGGAGATCCTGTCCTGAAACTCAGAGGAGAAGCTTGGGAGCCATCCTTTTCTGAGTTAGCCGACAAAGCATCCCGCCTAGCCCGGCTCAAGCAAACCTTTGACCTGTCCGTCTTCGACCTAGCGCTAGTGGTAATTGCCCTCGCTCCCGAACTCGACCTGCGCTACGAAAGGCTTTACGCCTACCTCCAGGACGACGTAACTCGCAGGCGACCCACAGTAGATATCGCCCTTAACCTGCTGTGTTCTTCAGCCCCAACCAAGCTGTGGCAAAGGTCTCGGGTTGCCCCAGACGCGCCCCTAATTCGCCATCGACTGTTACATCTGTTGGCGGATCCCCATCAGGTGCAGCCTCCCCTACTTGCTTGTTACCTCAAGCCTGATGAGCAGCTAATCCGTTACCTGTTGGGACAGGAGGGACTCGACTCCCGATTGGCCACATTCTGCCAGATAGTTAAGCCGATTCCAGAATCAGAGTCACTGTCGTTAGATGCCAAAATCCAGCAAGCTTTGCTCGCCTTAGCACTCCAGGCGAGGGAAGCCAATCAGCCTTTACACCTTCACTTTCACGGTCCCCAGGGAGTGGGAAAGCGCCAAGCAGCAGAAGCGATCGCCCTCAAGTTAGACATGAGGCTGTTAGTAGCAGACATCGCCACAGCGATCGCCGCGAAAACCGAGCTAGAGTCAATCTTGCCCCTGCTCTTGCGAGAAGCCCAGTTTCAAGATGGGGTGCTGTATCTTGAGGGAATCGACGCACTGGGTTCCCAAGAGCAGATAAGCAACTATCAGCGCCTATTGCAGGCGATCGCCAGATTTCCCAGCATCGCCATCTTAGAAGGATTAGTACCAAACCTGTCAGACATTCCCGGCTCCACCCGCACCATTCTTCCGGTCTCCTTTCCCCTACCCGACTTTGCCCAACGTCGGGACAACTGGCAAGCCTATCTCTCCCAGTCTGGCATTTTACTCCCCCAGCCCAAGGAGCTAGACACCCTCGCTGACCGTTTCCGCCTGACTCCTGAACAAATTGGTGATGCAGTAGCCTCAGCCCAGCAGCAAGCCCGCTGGCAGGCAGCCCAGACATCCCAGGAGTCCTCTAGTTCCTTAACCCTAGAAGACCTATTTGCTGCTGCTCGTACCCACTCAGGTCAGGCTTTGACTTCCCTAGCCCGCAAGATTTCCCCTCGCTCCACCTGGAACGATCTGATCCTCCCACCCGAAGGGCTAACTCAACTCCAAGAAATTTGCCATCAGGTCAAATACCACCACCTCGTCTGTGGTCAGTGGGGTTTCGAGGAGAAACTCTCCCTCGGCAAAGGACTAAATGCCCTCTTCTCTGGCTCACCTGGTACAGGCAAGACGATGGCGGCGGAGGTCATCGCCAAGGAGTTGCACCTTGACCTCTATAAGATTGATCTCTCCCAAGTGGTCAGTAAGTACATTGGCGAGACGGAAAAGAACCTAGAGCGGATTTTTACCGCCGCTCAGAGTGCCAATGCCATCCTCCTATTTGACGAAGCAGATGCCCTCTTTGGCAAGCGCTCCGAGGTTAAGGATGCCCACGATCGCTACGCTAATCTTGAAATTGCCTATCTGTTGCAGAAAATGGAGGAATACGAAGGGTTGACGCTCCTAACCACCAATTTGCGGCAGAATCTCGATGAAGCCTTCACTCGGCGCATCCGTTTCATTGTCGAGTTTCCCTTTCCTGAAGCGGACTACCGCCTGCAAATCTGGCGGCGCATCTGGCCCAAACAGACACCCCTGGCAGCCGATGTGGATCTCGAAGGCATGGCGCGGCAATTCAAGCTGGCAGGAGGTAATATTCGCAACATCGCCCTGGCGGCTGCCTTCCTCGCCGCAGAAAACAGCCAGTGTGTGACGATGAAACATCTACTGCAAGCAACCAAGCGGGAGTTTCAGAAGATGGGAAGACTGATTGGGGAGGAGGAGTTTTTGCCATTTAAACAAAAATAACTGGAAAAATATGCCGTAGGGGCGCATTGCGTGCGCCCATCACCCTATTTCCTAGCCAAAGGGGAAAGCCAAATTAAATCTAACATTGTCAAGCTAATGCCTCAATTAAAAATCCATCTCCATTGTTCTGCCAAGTATCATGGATCAAGAAAGCCAAACCGGGATTAATCCAGCCATGCCTGATGACCTTGCCCGACACCATGAGGTGGCAAAGGGCCTAACTTATCTCCATGCACGCACAAATGCCACGGCAGGGCGCACCCTGGAAGCCGCCTCCTTCGTCTATGCGCTCATCGAACTGCTGACAGAAAAAGGCTTACTCGATCTTGACGAAATTGACACAAGGAAAAAGCAGGTAGCCCAACGACTGCTCAAACGTTTCCTGCAGCAAGATCCGGGCGTTTCCTTGCAGGAACCAGAACAAGATAAATATACCTTTTCCCAACCCGTCGCCATTGACTGCGAAAATCGGGTACATTTGTGCCAGGCTGCCTGCTGCAAAATGGTTTTTCCCCTGTCGCGCCAAGACATCGAAGAAGGAGTCATCCGCTGGGAGTTGAGCCAACCTTATGTTATTGCCAAAGGTGCGGACGGCTATTGCCACCACTTTGATCGCCAAGGTTTAGGCTGTACGGTGCATTCCCAGCGCCCCATCCCTTGCCGAGCCTACGATTGCCGCAACGACAGGCGCATCTGGCTCGACTTTGAAAATAAAATTGTCAATCCCAAGCTGAAGGAGCCAAACTGGCCCCACAACTTGAGTGCAGAAGAAATGGAACTTCCAGGGAGTGAAATTCAATGATCCACAACCTTGACGATACGCTTAAAGAATTGCTAGTGCAAAAAGTGCCTCTCGATCCCAATGCGATCGATATTAAGTTTGAAGTGCCGAACAAAGACGACTGGAATCCCAAGCCAAATAAGCCCACAATTAATTGTTTTCTCTACGATATCCGCGAGAATCACGAGTTACGCAACAATGAGCGCTATCTCACTCGCAACGGAACCACAGGAACAGGAACCGAAAAAATTGCTCCCACTCGTATTGATTTATCCTATCTAATCACCGTTTGGACAACTGATGTCGCCGATGAACATCGACTGTTAGGCAATATTTTGCAGACCTTATTGAGCTATCCAGTTTTGCCAACAGAAGTCCTCAAGGGGCAAATAGCCAATCAATCTCTACCTCTCCGCGCCTGGGTTTCTCAACCTGAACGCACCCCGAATGCTTGGGATTTTTGGGGGGCGCTTGACGGGCGCATGAAAGCGGGGATCAGCTACATGGTGACGGTTGCGGTTGAACCCTTTGCACCGGTTGAGGTTCGTTTGGTAACAGAAAAAGTTCTCAAAGTCGAGCAAAAGTAAGTAGTTAAGCTAATGATGAACAGCCACTCAACCCATGCAATACGAAGCTATCTATGAAAACGGACAAATAAGATGGTTAACCGAACCTCCCCCTCTAAAATCGGCTCGAATTAGGATATCCATACTAGAAGAAATTCCCCCCCAACTCTCAAAACGTCGCTAACCATCACCCTTAATTGCTGGTAAGGGAAAAACCTTAGGAGACTTGGTAAATTACCTTGTTAATGACCAAGACTGGGAATGATCGTCTTTGTGCTAGAATACTAGAATAGTAGCCAGAGGGCATGAGGAGAATTTTCATTCCCTTGGAGAAACTGTCAGCCTACTTTTGATAAGAGGTGTGCCATGCGTGATCGCCAATCGACCCCCGACACCAAATCCCAGCACTCCCAGCCGACCAAGGAACGGGAAGCACAGAGGGCGACTGCCCAAGAAGAGGTTCTGGCAACCCAACAAGACCCCCTGGTACAGACCATCAGTCGGATTGGCAGTGCTCCCTCTGCCAAAGTTCATGCTGACTTGCTCAGTCGGGCGACCTCAGACTACCCCGCCCGCGGCCGCCAACTGATGCTCCAGATGCAGCGGCAGTACGGCAACCGCTATGTGCAGCGGGTGATGGAACTGTCACGCCAAGGAGGGGGAGAAGCCGAAGCCACGCCAGAAGTGGAAGCAGCAATTGAACAAGCCCGTGGTGGGGGGCGATCGCTCGATTCTGGCATCCAGCGACAAATGGAATCCGCTTTTGGCACCAATTTCAGTGGGGTGCGCGTCCATACCGACAGCACGGCTGATGCCTTAAATCAATCCCTCAGTGCCCGTGCCTTCACTACAGGACAAGACATCTTTTTCCGCCAAGGGGAATACAATCCCGGTAGTTCCAGTGGCAAGGAATTACTGGCCCATGAGTTGACCCATGTGGTGCAGCAAACTGGTGGAATTCAGTCGAAGTTGGCGGTAGGTGAACCGGGCGATCAGTACGAACAAGAGGCGGATCGGGTTGCTAATGCTGTAGTACAAATGCTTAAAACGGTTTCTTCTCAATCCACAGAAGTTTCCTCATGTACCCCCATCATTCAGCGAGCCTGCTCTGGGTGTCGTGAGGAAGAGCAGATGACGCACTTATTAGAGACTCAATCATTAGAAGAGACAGACGAAGGAACAGAAACCCTGACTACCCAATCTCTAGCCATAAACTCAGGGATGCCTCTAATCGCTAGAAATGGTGGGCCTGTTTCCACAAATTACTGTGCTTTAACCGGATCCTTTACCACTATTCCATCAGGAACCGTTGCTGCAACTTTGAGTGGCAATAAACTGGGTGCTCCCTTCTCAATGGTGGGGACTTTTAGTGTGCCTATTCCTTGCATTTGCTCGGCAGGGGAATATCGGCAGTATGTCCGAGGTTCTTTCACCAAGAATGGTTCTAATGTGACTCATGCATTGTGTGGAACCAATCTTCATCCAACTACCTTCCAAGAAGACTGTGGTATTTTTGGTGGTAACACATATAAATATGGTTATCGCTCTATTCCTTTCGCTAATAGTCGATTTACCTCTCCCGATCAAGCCACAGGATGTCAATTCAACGGTTTTGATCATCCCGGCATTACAGGTTCCTCAGGGGATACCCTCAGTGTAAACCTTGATTTCCGAGGAGAGTTGATTGATACGGGCAGTGGCGGTGCTGTGCTAGCTTCTTCCTCTTGGAGCGTTGTTGGCAGTGCAACCGTACCCTAACTGAGTTTTCTTAAACTGGGAGTTTGATGATGTTAGATGCTTTTGTTATGGAGCCTTATTTGTTGCCCATTCAGGACGTTTCAATCTCTGCCCTGATCCAGCGAGATCAGTCTGCCAATCGTTGGAATTTAACGGTCATCATTAGCCGCGCCCCAGATCAAGATATCATTCAAGCTAGTGAGGTGGACGCTCAACTCCTAATGAAGGAGGGGACGCAACTAAAACAAGTAGAACGTCCTTCAGATGCGCTCGTAGAAGCAGGTGGAAGCTTGAGCAGTTCGGCCAATGCGGTCTTTAGTTTTCAAAATGCAAACATTATTCCTGAACACCTTGAGGTGAGCTATCGGAATCAAACGGTTCAGTTTCAAATTTTACCTCAATCCTCGATACCAGAACAATAGCGAAACCCAACATCATCACCATTGATACTAATATAAAGTAGCTCTTGTAGGGTGCGTTCCCTGATGCAACTCTTGTGACTCTGGGGTTCAGGTATTGGGAACGCACCAGGTCCATTTGGTGAATAAGGTGATCGCGCTTCCTACCTTAGTGCGATCGCCGATTTTGTAGGGTGCGTTCCCTGATGCAACTCTTGTGACTCTATGATTCAGATATTGGGAACGCACCAGGCCCATTTGGTGAATAAGGCGATCACGCTTCCTACCTTATAAGATAACTTATCGATTTGCTTAAGCGAAACCAAACACCATCACTTTTTCCCCTGCATTTGTTGGGTTTCCTTGGATACAGCGTTATCAAACTTCTGACCAAAATCTCTTGGAGGAAATAGCAAAATTATCCAGTTACGTTTACGATAGCCAATATAGCGATCTCAACTCTTTACCCCATGAACCATGCAAATTCAAGACTACTTCAACTTCCTCGCCTCTGACGACATCCGCATCAAAAACAGCCGTATTGGTATCGAAAGCGTCCTCTACGAATACATCTACCGTGCCAAAACCCCCGAAGAAATTGCCCAACAATTTGAGACCATTACCCTAGAACAGATCTACGCCACCATTCTATACTATCTACACAACAAAGAGGAGATCAGCGCTTACTTGGCTGACTGGCTAGAGTTTTGCCGTCAACAACGAGAAGAACAAAAACATAATCCTTCTCCTGCACGCCAGAGGTTTCGCCAATTGAAAGCAAAAACAGATGTTCAGCAAGAGTCTACTCAATCGGTGATTACTGCATGACAATTCAATATTTACTCGATGAACATATCGCCTCACTTTATCGAACCCAACTGATGCGCCAAGCACCAGATCTTGTTGTCAGAATGATTGGCGATCCAGATTCTCCTCCGAAGGGAACTCTTGATCCAGAGATTCTAGTTTGGTGTGAGACTCATGATTTCATCTTAGTAACAAACAATCGGAAATCTATGCCAAAACACCTAGCAGATCATCTTACAGAAAATCATCACATACCAGGCATTTTTGTGATTGATCCATCCAATAATATTGGTGAAACTCTCACAGAGTTAATCATCATTGCTGGGGCTTCCTTTCCAAAGGAATATCAAGATCGAATTGAATACTTACCGTTGAGTGAATAAAAAACTTTAGTGCGATCGGCGCTCTTGTATTGCGATCGCCAATCCTGTATTGCGATCGCTGATCTTGTAGGGTGCGTTCCCTGATGCAACTCTTGTGACTCTATAGATCTCTTGCATAAGTCTAGACAAAATAGGATAAAATAGTCCAAGAGTTAAGATTGAAAGATGAATTACGAACAAGTAAAAACTTTAAAGCCAACAGAGTTCAAACGCTTGTGTGGCGTGTATCCAGATACATTTAAGGATATGGTAACAGTCCTAAAGGCAGAAAAAGTTTGGCAAAAAAAGACTGGCAGACCTAGCAAATTGAGTACGGAAGACCAACTACTAATAACATTAGAATATTGGCGAGAATATCGCACCTATTTTCATCGGGGAAATAGTTGGGGTGTTAACGAATCAACGGCGTATAGAATTGTTAGGAAAGTAGCGAATATTCTCATCAAATCAGGTCTGTTTAATCTACCGGGAAAAAAAGCCCTATTAGAAAGTAATAGTGAAATAGAAGTAATAGTGGTGGATGTGTCAGAACAGGAGATAGAAAGACCCAAAAAAAAAACAGAAATCATGCTATAGCGGGAAGCAGGGATACCACACATTAAAGTCGCAAGTCGTTGCCGATCTCGCGCAGCGAGCGCGTTGCGACCAAAAAAGTGAGCAGATAATCTGCGTCCGTTGTGAGAAAGGAAGAGTCCATGATTTTCGGTTGTGGAAAGAGAGTAAAATCGGGTTAAATAAGGAAATAGAAATATTAGGGGACAAAGGCTATCAAGGGATTCAGAAAATCCATCAAAACAGTCAGATTACTCATAAAAAAAAGCTGAGAGGGGGACAAGCGAGCTAGAAGGTAGATAGGGCAAGCGATATCGCTCTTTGTCCTTTGATGTAATCCTTCAACCGATAGCGGCTAATTTGCATTAGCTCTTCTATATTTTTTGGGAACATTTGATGTAGCTGGAG